>CANQAJ010000038.1 GCA_947589365.1 uncultured Clostridia bacterium
GATGCTACACAGACAATGGTAAGCAAGATAGCTGATGACCTCTATGAGGTACAGGTTGTTTCATGGTATGACAACGAAAACAGCTACACAAGCCAGATGGTTAGAACAATCAAGTATTTCGCAGAGCTCTGATTTGGTCTGCCCCCACGGGCATGTTCGGTGGGGAAGCCCCCACGGGCAATCCGGTGGGGAAGCCCCCACGGGCGTGTTCGCGTATTCGCTCACTGCGTTCGCTCGTTCTGTACTTAGGCAAGTTTATTTCACGCGGCGGCAGTTTGCCTGTCGGAAACCGTAAGAATGACCCGTGAGCGTCTCTTTCGAGCCGCTCCGTATCGAGTTGTTGAGTGTGTGCAGTGGCGGTAAATAGATATTAGCATTATACCCCGACCGTGTTATTTATTCATGGTCGGGGTTTTTGTGCTGTATATAAAAATATTTTTTATGAATATTGAAATTTTATTTTGGTGGTTAAGCCCAACGGGTGTGTTCGCACGTTCTGTACTTAGATAAGTTTATTTCAACCAGCGGCAGGTTGCCTGTCGGAAACCGTAAGAATGACCCGTGAGCGTCTCTTTCGAGCCGCTCCGTATAGAGTTGTTGAATATGTGCAGTGGCGATAAATAGATATTAGCATTATACCCCGACTGTGTTGTTTGTTCACGGTCGGGGTTTTTGTTGCTTTGGCAAAATATCTTACAGGAACTATTCTTCCTGTAATTATACTACCATAATTCCTATATGTCAAGCGTTTTTAGGAAGTATAATGTATGTATCAATATAAAAAGGGGAAGAAAAATGCTTATTTCTGATACTATAAAGATAGGAACAAAACTTCTTGAAATACGCACCGGAAAAAATCTTACACAGGCTCAGGTTGCGGAATTGGCTGATATATCCGACCGCACATATGCCGATATAGAACGCGGCAATGCAAATATGCGTGCGGGTACTCTGATAAGCATATGCAGGGCACTGAACATTACCCCTGATGATATACTGACTGAGGAGGACATAAATCAGCCCGGGATTGAGGAGCTTATTATGCGGCTCGAATCCTGTGGGAGCCATGAAAAACAAACAGCCGCAAGGCTTCTGGATGTTTATCTTTCTTCCTTGGGGAAATAGAGGGTCTTTGGCAGGAAATGTGATAGATATTACTTTGACCGATATTCAAAAATTAAAATGTATGGTTGTAAATACAGAATTTTTGTGTATACTTAAAAAATTGCACGATAAGGGGGATAACCATGAAAGCAGGAAAAATCCTGACAATTGCGATTTGCTCCGTACTTGCTGTGTCTTGTGCGGCCTCATTTGCAGGCTGTAATAACAGCAAGGACTCAGAGGAAAGCTCAAAGACTTTAACTTCACAAAATTCCGAAAAGACTGAGGAAAGTACCGAAAGCAGTAAGGCAGATGAAAGCAGTAAGGACGAGGAAAGCGGTAAAGATGATGAAGCCGGTAAGCAGGAATTAAGCGATTCCTCCGATGAATTTACCGAGGAGGAATTGCAGGCAATGGATATAACCGATGAAAGAATAAGTGCATTGACTATGACGGATGAATACAGAAACGGCGATACCGAAAAGCGGAAGAAGCTTGCCACAGAGGTTCTGAATAAGCTTGGCGAAGAAGGCTTTGTTATAAAGGATTCAATATATGCGGATGATAATATTGTAAGCTTTACATATAAGGGCGGTGCATTGGGAGGTATTCAAATCAAGGAATTTGACCCGTATATGAACGGTACCTCGAAAAATATAAAAACCGATACCGCAAGCCTTTCATAAAATTTGGAATAAGCCGTGCTGACTGTTTAACCTGAGCTTTTAAAATCGGCATTGTGAAACGGAATAGAAAATGAAAAACAGCCGTACAGTGTTTAACACATCTGTAAGGCTGTTTTGTTTAAATAATCCTAACTGATTTAAAATCACACATCACGAAATTCCGAAACTATAAGAGAAACCGCTTTTTCCATTGCTTCTTCTTCGTCTGCTCCATTACATCGGAGGTTTATTTCCGTTCCGCATTTTATGCAGGCTGTCATAATGCTTAAAATGCTCTTTGCATTTACCTCATCATTTTCGGTGCATATTGTTATTTCACATTCAAACTTACCCATTTCCTCTGCAAATACAGCGGCAGGCCGCATATGCAGACCCTCGGGATTGCGTATTATCAATCTTTTTGCAACCATTTCTTCCTCCTTTGCTTTCCTCGCCTTGTTTCATACTTATCCGGTTTTATCCAACCAAACAGTATTATAACATATTTTTATATGGAATAGAAGATGTTTTTTGGATATTATGATAACCGGTCGACTGAAAATTTTAAAAAAATTCTCTGATGTCTTGCAATATAATGTAAAAAGGTTTAAAATATGAGTGTATTATCCGACGGACGGATGATATGATGTAAATTGTGATATCGAACCCGATATCATTTTTTTACAGCCGATAAAAGGAAAAGCACAGGGGGAATGGACATGGCAACCAAATTTGACAGAGTATCGGGAACCGATGCAATTTTTAACAGTAAGGAGTATCTGGCGGATTCAGTTATATTTAATTCCATAGAATCGGCGAGAATAGAATATAACTATGATATGTATTCGGATCATAGAAATGTTATTATTCTTACTTCAAAAAGGGGACATAGAGTTTGGTTATGGACTTCCTCGACAATAAAGGATGATACAAATAAGCTTATAGATATCTGTCGTTTTATCCGTGATTGTAAAATTCCGCAGGCGGAGATTTATCTTAAGCATGATGTAGCTGAAAATTTTTCGGATCTTTATGCACTTGCAACACTGGAGCTTAATTATGTGGTCAAAGATGAATACTCTCTTGCGGTATATGAATATGACGGCGAAGAGATTACTGAGACAGCAAAAAGCAATGATGAGAAAATTATTCGCATAGATAAGGATAATGAGGAACACGTAAAGCTTGTTACGGATTTTTATCGTGCACTCTCCGATGAATTCGGATGGAATAATAAATTTGACCGTAAGGTAAATGAATATCTCGACACGGAGCTTTATGCACTTGTTAAGGACGGAAAGATGATAGCTAACGCTGCAATAGGAAGTCCGACGGAAAAGTATCTGAGGATAAAGTCGGTCGCTGTTCTGGATAATGAACGAAAAAAAGGCTACGGCTACAGGATGTGTGTTTTTGTTGTGAATAAGATAAAAGAGCGTCAGCTGACTCCGATGCTTTACACCCATGTGGGAAATGCTTCGGCTGTTGCTCTGTGGAATAAGGCGGGCTTTATTGTAAAGGATAAGCTTTACCTGATTAAACTCGAGAATAATTAAAAACTATGTGTATCCTTCGTTCCCGACGGACGGAGGATTTTTTATATTTGTTTGTAAATATGAGCAAAAGTAAGTCATATATGAGATATTGCCAAAATTAATATGAATTTCACTTTTATATCCATAAAATATATGGTATACTATATTATGTAATATTTGAAAAAGGATTGGAGATGTCGGAATGTCTGAATTTGTACAAAGAAAAATCTGCGAAGGTGTAACCTTCGGAAGCATTACGGATGACAGATTTAAAATAGGAAGATTGAGTGCGACACTGTTGGTTCCGCTAAGCAGACAGACGGCGGCAGCTAATGCACTTCTGTCGTGTGTACTGACACGTTCATGTAAAAAATATCCTGATTTTACTTCTCTCAGCAGAAAGCTTGACAGTCTGTACGGTGCGGCTCTTTATCCGTCCGTAAGACAAATGGGTGACTGTCAGGCACTGACAATAGCCGTTTCGGGATTAGACGATATCTATACACTCAACGGGGAGGCAGTTTCGGCAGAGCTTGCTGATTTGCTTTCTTCGATAATATTTGAGCCGAACGTAAATGACGGACTTTTTTCCGAAGAGGATATAGAACAGGAAAGGCGTCAGCTTATCGAAAGTATTGATTCGGAATATAACGATAAGCGTTATTATGCAATAAAACGCTGTATCGAAAATATGTGCGGTGAGGAACTGTATTCAATAGGACGCTTCGGCAGCAGGGAAGAGGTTGAAGCACTGACAAATGCCGATGTATATTCCGCATGGAAAAGACTTCTTTCACAGGCAAGGGTCGAGCTTACAATGCTCGGAAGTGCCTCAACCGAAAAGGCTTATGAGGGATTTGTGAAATATTTTGGTGACAAGCCGAGGACGACAGAAGAACCGGAACATACGGATGTTGTACCGGAAAAAGTAAGATATGTTTCGGAAGAACAGGAATTGTCGCAGTCAAAGCTTGTCATGGGTTTCAGGTGCAATTATGATAATGATGACAGGGCGGCACTGGAAAATTCGCTTATGTCCGCTGTGCTGGGCGGGACACCGACATCCAAACTTTTCCTCAATGTCAGAGAAAAACAAAGTCTTTGCTATTACTGCGTAAGCCGTGTGGATAATAATAAGGGTGTTTTGCTCATAGACAGCGGCGTTGAAACGGAAAATATTGAAAAGACAAAAAATGCGGTTCTTGAACAGTTTGAGCTTCTAAAAAAGGGAGATATAAGCGATGAAGAGCTTGTCAATGCAAAGCTTGCGGTCAAAAATTCGCTCATGTCGTCGCTTGACAGCCTTGCGGCACTTCAGGCTTTTTATATCGGTGGGGTTTTGAGAAAAAATCAGCTTACACCGACTAAGGCTGCTGAACTTACGGACGGAATTTCCAAGGAAAGAATAATTGAGCTTGCAAATAAAGTGCAGCTTGATACGGTATTTACGCTTAAGGGAAACTGATGGGAGGTGTTTGCCGCTGCGGCGGCTGATATATGGAATTTACCAAGATTACAAACAAACGTATGAATGAAGAATATTACCGCATGAAACACAGATCGGGGCTGGAGATTATTGTATATCCCAAAAAAGGCTTCAATTCCACCTATGCGAGCATAGGAACGAAATTCGGCTCGGTATATTCAAAATTTATGTTTAACGGGAGAGAGGTAACCGTTCCGGACGGTACTGCTCATTATCTTGAGCATAAGCTTTTTGAAAGCGAGGACGGAGATGCTTTTTCAAAGTATGCAAAGGTCGGTGCATCTGCAAATGCATTTACATCCTTTGATATGACCTGCTATCTTTTCTCCTGCACGGATAATTTCAGGGAATCGCTTGAAATACTTTTAGACCTTGTTCAATCCCCGTATTTCACGGATGAAACCGTTGCAAAGGAGCAGGGGATAATATCTCAGGAAATAAAAATGTATGATGACAGCCCCGATTGGAGAGTAATGATGAATCTGCTCACCGGTCTTTATCATAATCACCCCATAAATAAGGATATTGCGGGAAGTGTTGAAACCATTGCAAAAATAACTCCGCAGATACTTTATGAATGTTATAACAGCTATTATAACCTTAACAATATGGTGCTTGCCGTTGTCGGTGCGGCAGATCCGTATGAGGTTCTTAAAATAGCGGATGAAAAATTAAAGCCGTGCGAAAGTGTAGATACAAGAGTTATCTTCCCTGACGAGCCTTATAAAACAGTAAAGTCTTATACCGAACAGATCCTTCCCGTGGGAGTGCCTCAGTTTGAACTGGGATTTAAGGAGAACAGCACGGATAAATATGCTACTAATAAGGAGCTTATATGCACAAGCATAATGCTCAGTGCCTTTGTAGGAACAGGCTCCGAGCTTTATCGCAGGCTTCTTGATGAAAAGCTTATAAATTCAAGCTTCGGAAATGAATATCTTGAGGGTCTTGGATATCGTTCTGTTATTTTCTCGGGAGAATCCGCCGATCCGAAGGCTGCTGCTGAAATGATATGCGATGCTGCCGGAAAACTCCATAAAAACGGAATATCCCGTGAGGATTTTGATAATGCAAGAAAATCCGTATACGGAATATTTGCAGCAGGCTTTGATCGTAAACAAAATATTGCCTCCGAGCTTATAAACGGACATTTTACGGGCAGAGAAATTTTTGAACCTGCGGAAATTATAGCTAATGTTACGCTGAATGATATAAACGAACGTCTTGAATATCAGCTTGATGTCGATAACTGCTGCCTGTCGGTTATAAAATCGGAATAAGGTAATGTTTCCAAAACGGAGGATTTGAAATGTTCAATGTCAGTTTCCCTAAATTGGGATTAAGCTTTAATATAAACAGAGTGGCTTTTTCGATAAACGGCTTTGAGGTATACTGGTACGGCATAATAATCGGTGCAGGCTTTTTGCTTGCACTGCTGTTTGCCATGCTGAGCCTTAAGAAATATAAAATAAACGGCGACAGCTTTTTTGACTGCGTGCTTGCCGGTCTTATTTTCGGAATAATCGGTGCAAGAATATATTATGTTATTTTCAGCTGGAGCGACTATGCAGAAAATCCTTTGGAGATATTTGCCATACATAAGGGCGGACTTGCGATATACGGCGGTATAATCGGAGGTCTGGGTGCGGCTTGCATTGTTGCAAAAATTAAGAACATGAATATTCCGGCTATACTTGATATAGGAGCGATGGGTTTTCTTATCGGACAGGGAATAGGCAGATGGGGCAATTTCATAAATCAGGAGGCTTTCGGCACACCGACCGACCTCCCTTGGGGGATGGTAAGCGAAAATACAGGCGGAGTTGCCGTTCACCCATGCTTTTTATACGAGTCGTTATGGTGTCTTTTGGGCTTTGGTGTTTTGTTTTTTATAAGTCTGAAATGGAGAAAATTTGACGGACAGATGTTCCTTTTATACCTGATATGGTACGGCTTTGAGCGTATGATAGTTGAGGGATTGCGAACCGACAGTCTGTATGTTCCGTTCCTCAATCTGAGAGTATCTCAGATCCTGTCGGCTGTTCTGGTAATTGTAGGAATTGTTCTGTTGATTATCAATCTTAAAAAGGCAAAAAAAGAAAGTGTAACACATAGTGAATATTAAAAATGTATGGTAAAGGAGATTTTTGAAATGGCTAAGATAATAAGCGGCAAAGAGGTATCTGCAAAGGTACGCTCCGAGGTTAAGGCTCAGTGTGAGGAGCTTAAGGCAAAGGGTATTACACCCGGACTTGCGGTTATAATTGTAGGCGATGACCCGGCATCAAGGGTATATGTAAATAATAAGAAAAAAGCCTGTGCGGAGGTTGGCTTCGTTTCCGAGGAATATGCACTCCCGTCAGAAACAACACAGGAGGAGCTTCTTGCACTTGTCGAGGAGCTTAATAATAAGCCGGAGATAAACGGAATACTTTGTCAGCTTCCCTTGCCGAAGCACCTTGACGAAAAGGCGGTTATAAATGCTATATCACCGCTCAAGGATGTTGATGCTTTCCACTCGGTCAATGTAGGAAAAATAATGATAGGTAATTATGATTTCCTCCCCTGCACACCTGCCGGAGTTATGGAAATGATACACACCGAGGGAATAGATGTAAGCGGAAAGAATTGTGTTGTTATCGGCAGAAGTAATATAGTGGGCAAGCCTATGGCAATGCTTCTACTGCATGAAAACGGCACGGTTACAATATGTCACAGCAAGACAAAAAATCTTAAAGAGATATGTTCAAAAGCCGATATCTTGGTTGCTGCTGTCGGCAGACCGAAATTTGTAACAGCGGATATGGTAAAGGAGGGTGCGGTTGTTCTTGATGTCGGCATAAACAGGGACGAAAACGGCAAACTTTGCGGAGATGTCGATTTTGCATCAGTTGAGCCAAAGGCATCATATATTACACCTGTTCCCGGAGGAGTAGGTCCTATGACTATCGCCATGCTTATGAAAAATACCCTGAAAGCTGCTAAGGTGCAAAATGAAATAGATTAATGTGATGCATTATGTTTGAAATAAATAATATTCCTCAAAAGCTCAAAGAGATAATACAAAATAAGAAATATAATAAAGATAGTGTGGGAATGTCCGGTTCAAATGTATTGTTATTTGATGATATGGTTCTTAAGGTACAAAAGCAGAGTTATGAATCAGATAACGAATATACCGTAATGAAATGGCTTGACGGCAAAATTCCGGTTCCGAGGTGTCTTTACTATGAAACATGGAATGGTATATCATATTTGCTAATGTCGAGGATAAATGGTGAAATGCTTTGTTCCGACAAATGTATGAAAGATCCTGAAATGTTAGTGTCACTTCTGTCGAGTGGATTAAAGAAATTACAAAGCATAGATATTTCTGATTGTCCGTGTATTAATACGCTTGATGTAAAGCTGAAAGCGGCACGATATAATGTTGAAAATAATCTTGTTGATATGGATAATGTTCAGCCGGAAACTTTTGGAGAGGATGGATTTAAAGATCCGTTTGAGCTTTTGGAATGGTTGGAGAAAAACAGACCAATGGAGGACTTAGTGTTTACACACGGTGACTACGGTTTGCCCAATGTGCTTACATCGAACGGTGTTATAAGCGGATTTATAGATTTAGGCAGAGCCGGAATTGCCGATATGTGGCAGGATATAGCCATATGCTACAGAAGTCTTAAGGATAATTTCAACGGCATATATAACGGAGGTATTCCGTATAAAGGATATCACTCCGATATGTTGTTTGAAAGTTTTGGAATAAAACCCGATTTTGAAAAATTAAGATACTATATTTTACTTGATGAGTTGTTTTAGTAAAGTTACACTATAGAGGGAGGCAGGTTAAATTATGAAAATACCGTTTTCACCGCCGGATGTTGGGCAGGAGGAGATTGATGAGGTTGCCGCCGCCTTGAAAAGCGGTTGGATAACGACAGGACCGCGGACTAAAAAATTTGAAAAAATGATAACGGAATTTTGCATGAGTGAAAAAACCGCTTGCTTTGATTCATGTACTTCCGCACTTGAAATGACACTGCGTGTTCTCGGTGTCGGGGAAGGTGATGAGGTAATTGTTCCGGCATATACCTATACCGCTTCGGCAAGCGTTATTTGTCATGTCGGTGCAACTCCCGTTATGATAGACTGCGGAGAAAATTCTGTACAAATGGATTATGACAGACTGCCTGATCTTATTACGGAAAAAACCAAGGTGATAATACCGGTGGATATAGGCGGAGTTCCGTGTGATTATAACAAAATATTTGAAGCGGTTAATTCCAAAAGTGCATTGTTTCATGCAAATACACCGTTACAGGAGATTTTCGGAAGAGTAATTGTTCTTGCGGACGGTGCTCACTCTTTCGGCTCGAGAAGATATCAGCTTATGTCGGGTGCTATTGCAGATTTTACTGCTTTTTCGTTTCATGCCGTTAAAAATCTTACAACTGCCGAGGGCGGTGCGGTTACATGGAAAAGACATGACGGACTTGACAGTGAAGAATTATATAAGCAGTATATGCTGTTGTCACTTCACGGACAATCAAAAGATGCACTTGCAAAGACACGGCTCGGTTCGTGGGAATATGATATAGTCGGACCTTATTATAAGTGTAATATGACCGACATTACCGCTTCTATAGGGATAGCACAGCTTAAACGCTATCCGTCTATGCTGAAACGCAGAAGAAAAATAATAGAGTATTATGACCGTGAACTTCAGAATACGGGTGTGTCCATGCTCAAGCATTTTTCCGACAAGGATAAGATTGTATCAAACGGACATTTATATCTTGCTAAACTTATTGGAAAGGACGAAGAATATCGCAACAGAATAATTGAGATAATGGCAGGATTTGGTGTTGCAACAAATGTACACTATAAGCCTCTGCCCATGCATACGGCATATAAAAATCTCGGTTTTGACATTTCTGATTTTCCGAATGCCTATAATATGTATAAAAATGAAATAACTCTTCCGCTTTATTCAAAGCTTACGGATGAAGAGGTATCTTATATAACGGATTGTTTAAAGAAAGCATTGAGAAGCTGAGGTGGATTTATATGTCAAGAAAAGGTGCAATTATAATTCTGCTTGTTATTACGATTGCAATTACGGGTGCTTTTGGCTATGTTCTCAGTACCCTTGTACATTTTAATGTTATTAAGGACACAGGTATCAAAACAGATGCAACCGTTACAGTTGTAACCGGTGTCAGAAGAAACAAGAGAGGCACGACAAGCCAAGGAATAGCGGTATATTATGACGAAGAGGGATATGAACATGAATATGAAGGTACCCTCGGAGTGGGAATAGTTGATGTAGGAGATAAGATAACGGTAACATACAATAAGGATAATCCGGATGAAGTTATAAAGCTGGACGATGAGATATGGCTGTGGATAGGCACGGCAGCCCTCGGATGTTTCTCAGTCGGATTGATATTCTCTTGTATATGGGTACTCACGCACAGGGTAGACAAAAAACGGATAAGTTGTGTACATCAGAATGTCACAGACGAGGAGCTTGTCAGAGTTATAAGGGAGTATATGCCGCAGACAAGAGAAAAATATGCACGTGAAAAGAAGAAAAACCGCAGCATAGACAAGGTTACTGCGGACGAATATGTTGAGGGAATGCTCCGTTCGGGTGATGAATTGATCAAGATATACAATAATTTTAAAAGTATTGCAGAAAACGGTAATGTATATCTTGGTGCGATTATAAGACCGCTTGACAGCAGCATTTTTAATGAATTAAGCGATAACAGCAATCAAAGGTTTACAACACCTGCATATGTTGTTTACAGTACGGATGATTGGTTCACAGAGCATCCGCAGGAGCTTATTTCTATATCTCAGGGCTTATGCGGTTCCCTTTACGGCGGGCAGTTTAACAGTTCTGATGCACAGCTTATAAATGCACTTAATTCAAACACATTCCGTCCGTTTAATTTAGAGTATTGCGGACTTCTTTCTCATGGCAGGAAGATATACATTTCTACTGTTATGCTGAGTAAATTTCAGCTTTGCAATCAGAAGCTATGCAACAGGCTCATGTACATAGTGGCAAATCCATCCGTTACTCCATATGCATCAATTCTCCCCGCATGGTACTGGTCTTTGTGGGAACTGAGTGCTTTCTAAAGGTACTAATCTGACTGTAGATACACGTTAATTTGGAAGCAGTCGTTTCAGCGTGGAGAACATTTTTTAACCTAAATAGGCAAGAAGTCCCCCGCCTCTAAGCGAAGCGTAGGCGGCGGGAGTATGTCACAGGGTGATTGGCCGTATTTATCATAGGTGACATTTTCACAACAGATCGAATCACTGTCGAAAGTGCAATAACCCCCTCGGAAAAACTCCGAGGGGGTCGAATCTTTGTTGTTATTCACAGTAATGCAGTTAGTACTTCTTCTATACTCTCATAAGTATATTAAGCATATCCTTCAGCTCTTTAAGAACATCAACTGTATTCGGACTGTTATATCCGTCTTTAGCCAATACATTGATCTGCTCTTTTAAGGTTTGTACCATTTCACTGCGTGGGTCATTCTGCTGTACATATGTTGTTGGCAAAACTATTTCAGGTGTATTTTCCGAATTGAAACTATTAAGCAGGAACAACAAGCTGTTCATCTGTACTTCGGTCATCTGTTCAATAGCTGCAAGCAGTGCCTCTTTCGTATCCATGTTTTTTCCTCCCATTGTATTGACGGACGGAGGATTTCCGATCATTTGAATGGTACATTCATCCACGGAAACCGCCCGTCCTTTTTTCAGAAGTCCCCTTGCCCGTTTGGGGTAGGTAGTACCGACATAGTTTCCGTTAATATCTTTGACAATAATGTTTTTTGCTATGGGTGTCATCCCCTTTGTCATTGATCATGCAATAGCAGTACTGCATAATTGAATTGTAACATACTTTATTCTATATGTCAATTATTTCATTAAAAATTTGTATTACAATGTGTCAGTATTAGCAGTACCGAATACTTATTGTAATTGATTGCCATTTGAAAATTAAATATGAGATTTTATAATACTTTATCTGTCACAGTTGCACCGAAAGGCATAAGTGAAAGCTTTGCAAGCTTGAAGCATTGCATACCGAACGGAATACCGATAATCGTGACACAGTATATAATACCTGCAAATAATGAAAAAAGGGACAAAATAAGCCCACCGAAAATTATCCATAAAATATTAAGCAAAACCGAGGTTGCCTTTGAACTGTACACTATTTCTTTTTTAAACGGAAAAAATGCAAGACCGGCAAATTTGAAGCATTGTACACCCACAGGTATTCCTACTATGGTGATACACCAGATTAATCCGGTGAAAAACCAACTAAGACCAAGACCGAGACCGGCAAAAATAAACCAGAAAAAATTTCCAACCGTACGCATAATCAGCTCTCCTTTTATTTTATAAAAACTTTTTTCATTTCAAGGTGATGTATTTAAGCTTTGATGTTATTATAAGTGTATTGTCACTGTTTGTCAATTATAATTTTATCCGGACTGTACAATAAACTGTTATATAGAATTAAAACCGCCACACGAGCCTACTAAACCGTGCGGCGGCAATACTTATTACTTATTTTTATTTAAAAGTTTTTCTATTTCTACAACAAGCAATGGTGCAAGGGATAATCCGGCTACGATAAGCCAGCCTGTAACATTGAGGGAAACGGTTTTGAAAATCGTTGACAGGAAAGGAATAGAAATAACAGATATCTGCATAATTGCCCCAATAATAAATGCACCGATAAGCTTAGGATTGCCGAGAAATCCTGTTTTAAAGAGAGATTTCTCACTGCGGAGATTAAAAGAATGAACAAGCTGACTGAGACTGAGTACTGCAAATGTCATGGTTCTGCCCGTGACGGGGTCACCGCTGCCATCGAAGAATACCCTGCCTATGGTATAGGCAAGAAATGCAAGGGTACCGATAAAGCAGCCCTCAATTATTATTGAACGTACAGAGCTTTTTGTGAAAACACTCTTTGATGAATTTTCGGGTTTTCTCTCCATAAGATCCTCTTTTGCCGGTTCTGAGCCGAGTGCCAACGCAGGGAGAGAGTCCGTTACAAGATTTACCCATAAAAGCTGAATTGCAAGAAGCGGGGAGGGAAGCCGCATAAGAAAGGCACAAAGTACGGTCAATATTTCTCCGATATTACTTGAAAGCAGAAAATGAATGGTTTTTCTGATATTATCGAATATTCCGCGTCCCTGTTCGACAGCATCGACTATTGTTGCAAAATTATCGTCTGTCAGGATCATATCAGCCGCACTTTTTGCCACATCAGTACCACTCAGTCCCATTGCACAGCCTATATCCGCACATTTAAGTGCGGGGGCATCATTTACTCCGTCACCGGTCATAGCAACTATTGCACCGCAGCTTTGAAAGGCTTTTACAATTCGCACCTTATGTTCCGGTGAAACACGAGCAAATACCGAATATTGAAAAATGTTTTTTTCAAGTTCACCTTGTGGAATTGCGTCAAGCTCCGCACCTGTTGCGGTTTTATCACCCTTTTTAAATATACCCAATTTTTCGGCAACAGCCTTTGCGGTTGTGATGTGATCGCCGGTTATCATAACAGTTTTAATCCCTGCCTTATGGCATTGAGCTACTGCACCGTATGCCTGTGGTCGTGGGGGATCTGTCATTCCGATAAATCCGCAGAATATAAGGCCGTTTTCAAGCTCATTTTCCTTCGGCTCTGTGGGTGTGTCCTTATATGCGGCAGCTATAACACGCATGGCTTGAGAGGCAAGTTTATTATTTTCTGCAAGAAGCCGTGCTTTTTTACCTTGTGTCATGGTTGAGTCGCTGCCTGAACGGTAGACAGATGAACATAAACCGATAAGGATATCGGGTGCGCCTTTAATTATTGTTCTGTATCCGCCGGTAGGGAGTCTGTGTACCGTTACCATTCTTTTTTTCTTTGAGTCAAAGGGCAGTTCCCTTATTCTTATATATTTTTTGTCAAGCTCATCCTTAATGATTCCGGCATTTGCGGCGGCAGTTACAAGTGCAGCCTCTGTGGGGTCACCGTTTGCTTTATATACTCCTGCTGTTTTTTTGAGTGTGCTGTTATTGCAAAGTGCGGCAAGTGTAAGAAGTAAAGTGCCGTCCGTACTATGGGTATTTATGCTTCCGTCTATTCCCGACAATGCCTCAACAGTCATTTTGTTTTGTGTCAATGTTCCTGTCTTGTCCGAGCATATTACATTCGCACTTCCTAAAGTTTCCACGGCAGGAAGCTTTCTTACTATAGCCCTGTGGCTTGCAAGCTTGCGTACACCGAGTGCAAGCACGATAGTAACTATTGCCGGAAGTCCCTCCGGAATTGCGGCAACGGCAAGACTTATGGATATCATAAACATATCAAGAGGAGGGATTTTTTGGAAAAGTCCGAGAACAAAGATAAATGCACATATGATCAAAGCACATATTCCGAGCATTTTACCTGTTTTGGCAAGGCTTTTTTGAATTGGCGTATCGGGACTTTCTCCGTTGTCAAGCATAGCGGCAATTTTTCCGACCTGCGTATCCATACCTGTTTGTGTCACGATTGCTTTGCCGTGACCCGAGGTTATATAGGTTGAGGAAAACAGCATATTTACCCTGTCTGCCGGAGGGGTTTTTTCGGAAAGTACAATATCCGCCTGTTTATCGGAGGGAACGGATTCACCTGTCAGGGATGATTCTTCGGCCTTGACAGCGATTGCTTCAAGTATACGTGCGTCGGCACAAATGAAATCCCCGGCTTCAAAAAGCATGATATCTCCGACAGTCACTTCTTCGGAGGGAATGGAAACAGTTTTGCCGTCCCTCAACACATTGGCATGGGGTGCGGAAAGCTTTTTCAGTGCCTCGATAGCCTTTTCCGCACGACATTCCTGCACGGTTCCTATAACTGCGTTAAGTATTACTATTATAAGTATCATTATCGGGTCGATAAAGTCGCCGTCATCACTGAAAATAGCAACACCGAATGATATACCTGCGGCAACTAAAAGTATCAGAACCATATAATCTGAAAACTGCAAGAGGAATTTGACAAATATACTTTGTTTTTTGCCGCCTGACAAAGCGTTTTTTCCGTACTTTTCAAGACGTGCTTTAGCCTGTGTTTTCGACAGACCGTTTCTGACGTCCGATTTCAGCGTATCGACTGCTGTCTTACAGTCAAGGCTGTGCCATTCCATAGCTTCACTCTCCCCTTATACATCGTAAAATGAAAAAGCATTATTACAATGTATATAGGAGGAGAAAATGAAATATGACTTTGGTGTAAATTGTTTTAAGCCGTCCCAACGGGCATATAATCGGGCATTATCCGGTAAATTTCAGAAGAAGGCATTTTGACATACTTCTCTTGAAACGATTTATAATTTCCGGAACGATCTGTACATATATCCGTCTATACAAAAACGGTCGCACCGAAAAAACAGTGCGGCCGTAATTTTCTTAAATGAGTGGGACGATAAGCCGGGTTCTGTCGTGAACAGCCATCTATCTTGGCAGACCGTTGCCGTATCTGCTCAGTGCCACCTGCTGAAGCCATCGGGCCGATGAATACACTTCCCTGCGGTGTTGCTCCGGATAGGGTTTACATGGCCACACAGTCTCCTGTGTGCCGGTGAGCTCTTACCTCGCCTTTCCATCCTTACCTGAGAAACTCTCAGGCGGTATATCTCTGTTGCACTTTCCCTGGGGTCACCCCCGGCGGCCGTTAGCCGTTATCCTGCCCTGTGGAGCCCGGACTTTCCTCGGGTGCGGCCTTTCGGCACTGCATCCGCAGCTGTTTATCCCACTCGCAAGCTTTATTATAATATAATCCCGGCTTTATGTCAAACGATTTATTCTTTTTTCAAAAAAATATCAACCCCGGCGTAGTCCTGTGTACTAAGTCAGGGGTTGTTCTACTTTAGCTTAAGATACTTTTGTTACAGCATATGCCGCAGTTTGATTAAAAAAATTATTATTCCTGATTTTTTGTGCGGCATATATCCATTATACGCTTATATACATAATATAATCCATAACCTATGTACACACCGACAGTATTTAAAATAAAATCATCAATATCAACATTACGGTACATATTGTCTATACTGATGCCAATAATCATCTGAGAAAGCTCAATAATTATCGGCAACATAAATCCACCATATATTCGCCAAGTTTCATTTTTGACATATTAGTTTTCCCCCTTATTATGAGCAGTCATTTTAGAAATAATACCCTTATCATTCCATATAAATGATACATAGCAGTTTTCATCTATCCTATAATAATAGGATGAACTCATTGAGGCTGTTTCTTTTGTTGTAGGTTCGCCAAAAGTATTATATACTTCTTCCATGCTGCTACTTCCAGTAATACCATCTATATTAAGCATATTACTTACTGAAGAATCTACAGAGAATGAATAGTCTATTGAAACGGCAACAAAATCAGAAGCTTTTTGACCTTCAAAATAATCTGTCAGAGTAACTGTACTGATTTCCGTACCATTGTACATCAAAGTTGTAATTGCGTATTTATTATCATAAACACGAACATTTTCATCGAAAGTGTATCCCTCTCCTAAATCGCTGAGTTTATATGGGATTTTGAGTGGTTTTCCATTAAGAGTAACACTATCAAGCATTTGCTTTACCTTGGTGTCATTATCGGCAGAGTACTTTGAACTGCCTGTATTTGATACCGATATTGTGTTTGACGTATCATTACCGGTTGCACCTCCGCCATTTCCGCAAGCCGAGGCAGAGCAGGCAACTGCCGCCGCTAAAAATAAACACAACAAAGAGATTTTTGTTTTCTTCATAAATGATCCTCCAAAAATTATACCGGTGTGTATGGGTATGTAACTTAGAACTAATTTTTCACTTTCCGAAATACTGTCTGACTGTTTGATTATTTTATAAGTTATCTTATCGAAATGTGGTAATAAAGTTCCCATATTTTTACACCAATAAATATTATTTATTTTAAAAATCCTCATCTGCTAACCAAATATAATTAACTTTTCCTGTTTCCTCATCAAAAATAAAGGAAACAGAGACGTTCTCGCTTGCTCCTTTATAATAAATTATATTTCCAATTTTACCATTATCACTGTAAATTATATCATAGTTTTTTCCAAGTTTTCCCACAACATTTTCAGGAGTATCACCTATGGATATTCCAGCTATTTTTATAAAGTTTGTATTATTTTTCATATCAGAAATATAATTATTTTGAGAAAAAGAAGTGATTGGAATATCATATATCATGTCTTCTTTATTGAAATAATCATTTGACATATTTCCGATATGAGCATCAAATAAATGTTTACCATTATAATAGACATCTATAGTTGCCTCGCATACCTGAGCCTCTTTAGATTTTTTGCTGAAAAGTATATCTTCATATGTAAATCCCTCACCGAGATCCTTCAAAGAAAAAGGAAATGTATATTTTTTTCCGTTTATCTCAATATCCTTGCAAACTTCATCAAAATCAAATGTTCCGGTTGTACTGCTGTCCACAGCTGCAACTGATTCTTCTGTCGGATTGCTGCTTGAAATACTGCTTTGTATTTCCGATACAACGCTTGATTGAGTACTGCCCTGCGGTGTTGACACGCTTTCTGTTGCACCGCCGTCATTGTTGCAAGCCGAAGCAGAGCAGGCAACCGCAGCCGCTAAAAAAAAACACAACAAAGATATTTTTGTTTTCTTCATGAATGATCCTCCAAAATCATATTGATCTGTATGGGTTATTTTTCCAACCACATTATTTATAATACATCTTTATCTGAATGTCAAGAATGATATAACTTATTTTTTGTTTTTATGTTTAATGTTGTAGCCTATTTGTAAATTTACAACAATTTTGATTATCTTTTTGTGTATTTTCACTTTTTGTAAAATCAGCAAATATTATTTCGAGAAATAGGAAGTATTAATTTTATATAAATTTATAAATTGCGTTACCGAAGTATTACTAAATCTTAGCTATAATCGTACTTTCAAAACCCAAATTAAAAATATTATTTATAAAATATCAGTGAATTATTTTATTCTTCATATTGAATTATATTATTTTTATAGTTACCCAACAATAGGAAATAATTAATCCTATGAGTGAATCCGGATTGTTTATTTAAGTAAAAACCGCTTGTTATCAGTATTTTATTTCAGTAATTTTGAATTTCGGCAATATTGATTTCTTATCTTATGGATATATAATTTTTGTTTGTTACATAAATAATTTAGCACCGTTTTGAAAAAAATAACTAAAACGGTGCTTGGAGTAATAATTATGAAAAATAAACTTTTTTACCTGTGGGGTGCGGTAGTAGGCATTCTTAACGGACTTTTAGGTGCGGGCGGGGGTATGGTTGCCGTACCCGCACTGCGTACCCGTATGTCTGCAAAGGAGGCACACGCAACCTCGGTATCTGTAATACTTCCGATATGTGCGGTAAGTGCATTGTTTTACATTCAACGGGGTTCTGTTACAATTCCGGACGCACTGCCATATCTGATATGGGGGATAATAGGCTCGGTTATCGGTACATTTATCCTCAAAAAGCTGAGCGGCAAGGTACTCAGAAAGATATTCGCACTATTCATGATCTGGGCAGGAATACGCCTTATAATGCGATGAATACGCTATGGTGTGCCGCAGCAGGCATTTTGTCCGGTGTTCTCGGAGCAATGGGCATGGGCGGCGGAGGA
>CANQAJ010000039.1 GCA_947589365.1 uncultured Clostridia bacterium
ACAAAGGATTTTTTACCAAATTTATTGTTAAGTGTGACCATAGCGGCGGGCGGCGTGCCGCCGCTGTCATGTTCGCGGGTTCGCTCACTTTCGTTCGCTTTGACTGTTTTGTTGGTAAGTCTGTTTCCGCGATAGGTAGTTTGCCTGACGGTGTGCGTAAGAGAGTGTCGAGAGCGGCTCTGCGAGCCGCTCCGCCATGACTTTCTCATGGCGGGCAAAACATAAGTTTTAGGTCAAGCCTTTTTCAAAAGGCTTGCGGATTCCAAAGGCAGAGCCTTTGGTCGCCGTCCGCAGACGGCGAAATCTCTAATCCTTCACGCCTGGGCAAGAGGGCGGCGTGCCGCCGCTGTCATGTTCGCGTTTTCGCTCACTGCGTTCGCTTTGTTTATAGTGGAGGGTAGTCTGTTTCCGCGATAATTAGTTTGCCTGACGGAATGCGGCAGAAAGTGTCGTGAAAGCCTCTTGCGAGGCTTTCCGCATCTACAAATGACAAACTTATCACTTGTTCATCAGGTAAATTAACGGTCGAGCCATGGATTAATTGACTTGAGTGAATTAGTTACGGATTGACAGTGCCGGCACGGCACCGGCGGCGTGCCGCCGCTGTCATGTTCGCGTTTTCGCTCACTTGCGTTCGCTTTATTTATAGTGGCGGGTAGTCTGTTTCCGCGATAATTAGTTTGCCTGACGGAATGCGGCAGAAAGTGTCGTGAAAGCCTCTTGCGAGACTTTCCGCATCTACAAATGACAAACTCATCTCTTGTTCATCGAGTAAAGATATGGTCGAGCCATAGATTAATTGACCTGAGTAAATTAGTTACGGATTGACAGCGGCGTGCGGCGTGCCGCCGCTGTCATGTTCGCGTTTTCGCTCACTTGCGTTCGCTTTGTTTTTTGTGGAGGTAAGTCTGTTTCCGCGATAGGTAGTTTGCCTGACGGTGTGCGTAAGAGAGTGTCGAGAAAGCCTCTTGCGAGGCTTTCCGCAACTACAAATGACAAACTTATCACTTGTTCATCAGATAAATTAACGGTCGAGCAAAAGACTGATTTGCCTGAGTAAAATAATTACGGATTGACAGCGGCGGCACGCCGCCGGCATGAATGTATAAATAATAAAATTAAGGGGATAATTGTTATGAAAGCAAAAATTATACTTGTGTTATGGAGGTTTTATATAATGGCACGAAATACAGTTACAATGTTCAAGGGTCTGGGATTCGGTCTTGCGGCAGGAGCAATGCTCGGCATTATCGGTTCAACTATACTCAAGGACAGCAAAAAAAGCAGAAAGAGAATAAACAAAGCTCTCGGAACAGTAGAGGGAGTCATAGAAAGTGTACAGGATATGTTCAGATAAGGGATATACAAAATGACGTACTCCCCTGCCTGTGTAGAGGTGGGGGAGTTTTTTACTCATAAGGTTTTACTCATAAGGTTAAAAAACAGTGTTGAGTTTTTCGTCGGGTTGTTATATAATGGAAATACCTAACGAAAAAAAGGAGAAGACACTATGGATATGAATAACGCATTTGCGATAATTACCGAAAAATTTGAAAAGGCAATACTGAATGAAGGCTTCAAAAAGGAAACCGTTGCCGGGTCCGATACAGAGCTTACTGCACTGTACATAGGAGAAATAGCATACAGTATAGTCTATACATATCTTACACGCAGGGTTGTGCTGCGTTCATGTGCGGTTAATGACGGACAGCCCGACAATAAATGGAAAACACTCGCAACATGGCTCTTCGATCCGGAAACGGACGGAAACAGAGAGGCGGAAGGCATAGGAAACGATTTTGCCGAAACTGTAAGAGGACCAAAACAGACGGCAGCCATACAAAAACAGAAAAAACACAAAAAAGACGGAGAAGCCAATGTTGATCCGCTTTTCCTTGCCAACAGAATGGTAACATACTTTCCCGGACTTAAAGATGAGATAGCATATGAAATGGCACACTATGAGCAGTTCAGAGGTGTGACCTTTGCAGAGGAAAAAATCGTCCCGAGATTTAATGAGCTTGTGGAGAAGGCTAATCAGACAAGAATGGAAAAGCTGTCAGCAGGACTTGCGGCAATGTATGCTTCCGGCGACCTCGATACAAAGGGAATTATAACTTATGACCTTCTGAACTCGGTTAAAAGTCAGGAAAAATTCGAGCAGCTTATAGCATCGTTTTCGGATGCCGATAAAAAGGTCGCAATTGCATCCCGCAAGCTTATAGGCAAGAAGATAAAGCCCGAAAAACCGCAGAAATCAAGAAATTATACGGCGGAAGCACTCGAATAAATCAATGAAAATAAATATCGGCGGCATCGGTAAATAAATGCACTGACTGCCGTCGATAATAATAATCGGGTAAAATTTAAAAAAATCGGATAAAAACACTTGACAAAGACTTTTCAGTATGGTATATTTAAGATACCTCAAGTGAGGTTTATTTTTTTGTGCCTTTTTGAGGGAGGCTAAATTATTCCGAAATACCGGGAGGTGCCGACATGAGAGTAAAAATAACACTAGCCTGCACAGAGTGCAAACAGCGTAACTACAACACGATGAAAAACAAGAAAAACGATCCCGACAGGCTCGAGATGAACAAGTATTGCAGATTTTGCAAGAAGCATACTCTGCACAAAGAGACTAAGTGATTGAACGGAGGGATTCTATGGCAAAGAAAAAAGAGCCCGAAAAGAAACCCAATATCTTCAAGAGAATGGGCAAGGGCATAGCTAAGTTCTTCCGCGATATCAAAAGCGAGATCAAAAAGATCGTATGGCCCACCGTAAAGACTACATTCAAGAATGTAGGAGTGGTGTTGCTGTCAATGCTTATAGTCGGAGTATTAATAACAGCACTTGATTACGGTCTGCATTTTTTGCTTGGTTTTCTGATGCACGTTGCGTAAATTAATTCGGTAGACGGAGGAGAGCATATGTCAAACGACCAAACAGCGACAGATTTTTCACAGGATCTTGAGGTAAACAATACCGCCCCGAGCAAAAGTGAAACTGTCAGACAAGCAAGATGGTATATAGTACATACATATTCCGGATACGAGAATAAGGTACTCATAACACTGAAACAAAAAGTAGAGAATATGGGTTTACAGGATCAGTTCTGCGATATCGTAATTCCTGTTGAGAAAGTTCGTGATGTCGTAAAACAGAGGGCAAAGGACAGAAACGGCGATTTTAAAAGGGATGAAAACGGGGATTATATTGAGGAAGAAATAGAGAAGATTACGGAATATAAGATATTTCCGAGCTATGTATTCATCAAGATGATAATGTCCGATGACAATCAGAATGTTGTCAGATCTGTCCGCGGCTGCACCGGCTTTGTAGGTCTTAATTCGATGAATGCGACCGAAAAGGTTGGGGATACGATAGTCCACAATGCCCCTCCGGCTTTGTCCGATGAGGAAGTCAGGGAGCTTGGATTGGAAACGGAAACAGAGGAAGAAGAGCCGGAGTTCAGATTCAGATTCAAGGTGGGAGATGTTGTCCGTATAATAGGTCAGTATTGCCCGTTTGAAGATCCTGTATGTACCGTTGAGGCAATCGACGAGGAAAACAATACTGTGACCGTCATGGGAAATATGTTCGGACGCAGGATACCTGCGGAGCTGCCCGCAACGGATGTTGAGATGGCAGAATAAGCGGGTGAAACAATGATTAATAACGGTTTTTCCGTTATTATATGAGGGATTTTGTCCCTCGTGGGAGGAAGCGAAAATTTTTAAATCGCTCCGACATTACCACGAATTTTGGAGGTGCAAGAAAGATGGCTCAGAAGGTAACAGGCTTGATAAAGCTTCAGATACCTGCCGGTAAAGCAACCCCGGCGCCGCCTGTTGGTCCTGCATTGGGACAGCATGGTGTCAACATAAGTGCGTTCACTAAGGAATTTAATGAGCGTACAAAGAAGGACGCAGGTCTTATTATTCCCGTAGTAATTACGGTATATGCAGACCGTTCGTTCACATTCGTAACAAAGACCCCTCCCGCAGCAGTTCTTATAAAGAAAGCTTGCGGAATTGAAACAGCATCGGGTGAACCCAATAAAAAGAAGGTCGCTAAGATAACCCGTGAGCAGGTGCAGAAGATTGCGGAGCAGAAAATGCCCGATCTCAATGCCGCTACGGTTGAAGCAGCCTGCTCGATGATAGCAGGAACGGCTCGTTCAATGGGTATCGAAGTAGTAGATTAATTACCCGGGTGGGAGGAAATAAGTCCGATTTTACCACTCAAGAGGGAGGAAAACAATGAAACACGGTAAGAAGTATGTTGAAGCTGTAAAGCTTATCGACAAGACAAAGGCATATGATGCCAAAGAGGCTATTGATGTAGTCCTCAAAACGGGTACCGCAAAGTTTGACGAAACAGTGGAGCTTCATGTTAAGCTCGGTGTTGACTCACGTCATGCTGATCAGCAGGTAAGAGGAGCAATCGTTCTTCCTAACGGTACAGGTAAGCAGGTAAGAGTTCTTGCAATATGCAAGGGTGATAATGTTCAGAAGGCTCAGGAAGCCGGAGCTGAATATGTGGGTGCTGAGGAATTTACACAGAAGATCCAGAGCGAAGGCTGGATGGATTTTGACGTGCTTATCACAACCCCCGATATGATGGGACTTGTCGGTCGTCTTGGTAAGATCCTCGGTCCGAGAGGACTTATGCCTAACCCGAAGGCAGGCACGGTAACTCCCGATATAGCTAAGGCTGTAAAGGAGGCTAAGGCAGGTAAGATTGAATATCGTCTTGATAAGACAAATATCATTCACTGCCCGATAGGCAAGGTTTCTTTCGGTACTGAAAAGATCAATGAAAACTTTGATGCTCTTATAGGAGCTATAATCAAGGCTAAGCCGGCTGCCGCAAAGGGTCAGTATATAAAGTCCTGTGCAGTTACAACGACAATGGGTCCGTCTGTAAAGATTAACCCGTCAAAAATTAACGGTGCGGTTTGATAAAAAGTACTTGACATAGGCACTTGTTTGTGCTAAAATTATATTTGCTGTTGACCAAAGACAGCAGGTGCGTAATGCATAAAGGGTTTCCCGCCTGCCGAGGTGAGCGTTTATAGTTATATTTTTACAGTGTATAATTATGCGTCTTCTCGGGAACCGGGAGGACGCTTTTTAGCGTCATATTTCAAGGAGGTGAATTGTTTTGCCAAGTCAGAAGGTTTTGGAGCAAAAGCAGCAGGTCGTTTCCGAACTTGCTGAAAGGATTCAGGGTTCAATTGCCGGTGTTATCGTTTCTTATGAAGGTATAACCGTTGACGAGGATACAAAGCTTCGTAAGGATTTGCGTGAAGCAGGCGTAAAATACACTGTTGTTAAGAATACTCTGATAAAGCGTGCGGCTGAAAAGGCAGGACTTGCAGGTGTTGATGAGGTGCTTAACGGTACTTCGGCAATCGCTACCTGTGATGAGGATTATGTGGCGGCAGCCCGTATTCTTCAGAAATTCGCAGACGGTCATAAGACCTTTGCGGTAAAGACAGGATATCTTGACAACGAAGTTATCAGTCTTGAAAAAATACAGAGTCTTGCTAAGCTCCCGAGCAGAGAAGTACTTCTTGCGAATGTACTCGGAGCTTTCCAGGCACCTATTGCTTCTTTTGCAAGAGCCGTACAGGCTATCGTTGACAAAGAAAACGGAGGAGAGGCTGAAGCCGCTCCCGCTGAGGCTCCGGCTGAAGCATAATCAGAAACTAAATCTTAAATTTGGAGGTAAACTATCATGGCATCAGAAAAGGTTACTAATATTGTTGAAGAGTTAAAGGGTCTTACTGTTCTCGAGCTTTCAGAGCTTGTTCACGCAGTAGAGGACGAGTTCGGCGTATCAGCTGCGGCAGCAGTTGCAGTAGCAGCTCCGACAGAGGGTGCGGCAGCAGCTGAGGAGAAGACAGAGTTTGATGTTATTCTCAAGGCAGCAGGTGCAGAGAAGATTAAGGTTATTAAGGTTGTTCGTGAGATTACAGGTCTTGGACTTAAGGATGCTAAGGCTGTTGTTGATGAGGCTCCGAAGACACTTAAGGAAGCAGTCAGCAAGGAAGACGCTGAGGCTATCAAGGCTAAGCTCACAGAGGTTGGTGCAGAGGTTGAGATTAAGTAATTAATTGCTTGATTCTATCGGTAAGACAAAACACCCTAAGGAGGTGCAATCATGGCAAAGTGTGAAATTTGCAATAAGGGAGTAACCTTCGGTATCAAGGTTTCTCACTCACATAGACGCTCAAACAGAGCTTGGAAGCCGAATGTTGTCAAGGTTAAGGCTATCGTGAACGGCACACCCAAGAGAGTTAATGTATGCACCCGTTGTCTGCGTTCAGGCAAGGTTACAAGAGCAGTCTAATACATTAAGATGTAAGAGGTTCGATTTTTTCGGACCTCTTTTTAGTATGACGGGCATACCCTTTGATAAAATACAGAGCTTTTTTGAAAAATATCTCAACGAATGATAATAGATTTCATATAACGAAAGCTGTTTGTTATGCGGATAACGCACAACAGACAGCTTTTTGTACTGTATATAATAATCCGGTCGGACAACATAAGGTTTATTGATAATTTTTATATAAAAATTTAAAATTATAAATATAGTATGTGATATCAAATTTGCTCTTGATTATGCGGGCAGGAATGTTTATAATATAATTGTATTTTATGTTCGATCCGAACCGTTACGGAGGTGGTAATGTATGAGTGACCCTTACGGTCGATATTTATTAAGCTTTGAAAATGGGGAGTGTTATGCATTGCCGCATTGCTCCGCATACGGAAAGGACGATCTGAATGATAAATTATTATAAAACCGTCAACGGCAGGATCGAAAGGATCAATGAATATGAGATCGGCTGTTGGGTAAACTGTACCGCACCGGAGGACGATGAGGTTCAGTATCTTCTTGACTTTTTCAATATACCGCCCGAGCTTCTGCGTTCCGCACTTGATGAGGAGGAATCCGCCCATATAGACAACGAGGACGACACAACACTTATAATTATGGATATGCCTGTTGTGGAAAAGGCATCGGGGAGTATATCCTATTCAACTATGCCTATCGGTATAATGATAACAAAAAATAATGTAATAACCGTTTCCGTAAAGGAAAGTACTATACTTACGGAATTTTCCGAGGGTGTTGTGCGTAATGTAATGACGCATTACAAAACACATTTTATCCTGCATATAATGCTAAGAATGGCGACAAAATATCTGCAATACCTCAAACAGATAGATATGATAAGCAACCGCATAGAGAGAAATCTTCGCCGCTCTACAAAAAATAAGGAGCTTAATCAGCTTCTTGATATTGAAAAATCCCTTGTATATTTTTCCTCCTCGCTTAAGGCGGATGAGGTAACATTGGAGAAAATAATGAGGGGAAGATATATAAAGCTGTATGAGGATGATCAGGATCTGCTTGAGGATGTGCTTATCGAGATAAAACAGGCTGTCGATATGGCCGCACTTTATCTCAATATTCTTAACGGAACAATAGATGTCTTTGCCTCCATTATCTCAAATAACCTGAATTCGGTAATGAAAATTCAGGCTTCGCTTACGCTTCTTGTTTCCGTTCCTACCGTTATAACGGGAATGTACGGAATGAATATAATAGGCGGTCTGCCGCTTGACAGTCTGTGGTGGTTTCCGCTTGCATTATCCGCCGTACTTATGCTGATAATGTATATTATACTGAAACACAAGGGTATGTTCTGATATCCGGAAAGAGTGATTCGATTGAATGAAAAAATACTTATGCATCTGAATATTCCGATCGATACGAAAATAAAATACGCCATACTTCCGGGGGATCCGGGCAGAGTGGAAAAAATTGCGGGTTATCTTGATTCCCCGTATTTTATTGCTCAGAACAGGGAATTTCGCTCCTTTGCGGGTAAGATAGACAATGAGGATGTAATAGTAACCTCAACCGGAATAGGCGGTCCCTCGGCTGCAATAGCACTTGAGGAGCTTGCCCTTATCGGAGTGAAAAAGGCTTTGCGTATCGGTACGTGCGGAGGGGTAAGCGAAAAGGTATCGGGAGGAGATATAGTAATACCGACAGCAGCAATCCGTATGGAGGGTACTTCAAAGGAATATGCACCTGCGGAATACCCTGCCTGTGCCGATTTTGATATGGTCTGTGCTTTGGTTAAAGCCGCTGAAAATAATAAAATGAAATACCATACAGGCATTATACAAAGCAAGGATTCATTTTACGGTCAGCACAATCCCGAAAGTATGCCTGTTTCATATGAGCTTTTAAATAAATGGGAGGCTTGGAAAAAACTTGATGTACTTGCCTCCGAAATGGAAACAGCGGCACTTTTTACCGTGGCGGCTGTACGTAAAATAAAAATGGGCTGTGTCCTCCATGTAATGTGGAACCAGGGGAAGGCTGTCCCTCATACGGACGGAAATGACAGGACGGATTGTGCGATAAGGACAGCAATTGATGCATTGAGGATTATAATTAACGGTGACAGGAGATAATTCATGGATAATGATAAAATAAGACTGCTTGCCGTTGCGGGTCCCACAGCTTCGGGAAAAACGGAGCTTGCCGTACGTCTTGCAAAGCATTATGACGGTGAAATTATTTCCGCCGACTCGATGCAGATATATAAGGGTATGGATATTGCCACGGCAAAACCGACAGAGGAGGAAAAGCAGGGGGTAGTTCACCATCTTATGGATTTTCTCGACCCGAGTGAGGAATTTTCCGTGTCCGATTATGTGGAGCTTGCACATAAGGCGGCGGCGGATATACATAACAGGGGAAAGCTGCCGATACTCTGTGGAGGTACGGGACTGTATATACGCTCGTTTCTTGAAAATATAAAATTCCCGGAGGCGAAAATTGATACCGGTCTCAGAAACAGGCTTAATCAGCAATATGAAAATGAGGGAGGGGAAAAGCTCCTTGAATATCTTTCCGTATTTGACCCCGAAACAGCATCCTCACTTTTGCCTCAAAACGGAAAGAGAATTATCCGTGCAATAGAAATATATGAAACAACGGGAATTACAATGAGCGAGCATATAAGGCGTTCAAAGCTTGTGCCGTCACCGTATGATTATACCGTGATAGGTCTTACATATTCGGACAGGCAAAAGCTTTATGACAGGATAAATAAAAGAGTGGATATAATGCTCGAAAGAGGACTTATTGAGGAGGCAAGAGAATTTTACCGCACGAATGCGGGAAATACCGCCTCCGCCGCAATAGGCTATAAGGAGCTTAAGCCTTATCTTGACGGGGAGATCCCGCTTGACGAGGCTGTCGGCAGACTTAAGCAGGCAACAAGGCATTATGCAAAAAGGCAGTTGACATGGTTTAGGCATGATAAATGTATAAATTGGATAGAAGCAGATAAATGTGATGACGTTTTCGGTGAAGCGAAGAAAATTTTTGATAACAAGACGGATGTATGATATTTACATAACCTTAAAAAAGTGGTAGAATATACAGTAAATTGTATAATAGGGTGGAAGAATGGATAAGGATAAGACAGTAATAATAAAAAAAATAGCTGTTGCGGTAATAACGCTGCTGCTCATAGCGTATATCGTTTCGGTCATTATAAAGGCTAATTTTACACAGGTGGAAACACAGACGGCAAATATAATGACCGTATCGGATTCGGTTTCGGTCAGGGGTTATTTTATCCGTGACGAAAAGCTTCTTACAAACGATGATAACGGTTATGTTTCCTACAGGATGGAAGACGGGGGAAGAATAGCCAAAAATGAGGTAGTTGCCGATGTTTATTCGGACGGAAGCACGGCTGCAAATGAAAAAATAACAGAGAAACTTGAATCACAGATTACATCTCTGAAACAGCTTGAGGATAATGCAAAGGAGGATGTTGTCGCATCTCCCGATGATATAGACAAAAATATTGTCACATATTTATCGGGAATAAATTATAATGTCTGTAACGGCAATTTATCCGAAGCGGATAAGAATGTGGAAAATGTGTTATACAGCATAAACGAAAGACAGGTAGTTACAGGTAAAACGAAAAAATTCGATGATAAAATAAATGAGCTTCAGGACAGGATAGACAAGCTTAAGAAAAATGATTCAAATAAGAAAAGCTCTCAGATAAAATCATCCGTATCAGGATATTTTGTAAGCAGTGCCGACGGTTATGAGGGTATTTACGGCACAAAGGATCTTAAAAAAATAATGCCCGGAGATTTATCCGAAAAAAAGATAAAGAAAAAGACAGTGGCTGATAATGTTATCGGAAAAACGATAGAGGGTGTATACTGGTATATTGCCTGTGAGGTGAGTGCCGAGGATGCACTGAGATTAAAGACCTCCGGTTATCTGAGCGTTAATATTCCCACCGTCAATAGTGGGGATATTAGTGTGGATGTTTATTCCGTCAATCAGGAATCGAAAACCTCGGATGCCGTTGTGATACTGCGTGGAGATTATATGAGTCCGGAAATGTCAAGGGTAAGATCCGAGGATATTTCGATTGTGATACACACGTATGAGGGAATATATGTTTCCAAAAATGCCGTTCACGAAAAACAGGTCGAGGTAATGGTTGAGGATGAGAACGGAAAGGAAAAAACAGAAACAAGGACTGTTCAGGGAGTATATGTTCTTATCGGAAATGAATTGCAGTTCAAATTGATTATTGCGGAATATGTCGGGGATGATTTTGTAATATCAAAAAAGACCCCGGAGGATGAAGACATTGTTACGGATGAATACGGTGTCTTAAAGGCATATGATGATGTTGTTGTGGAGGGAGCAAATCTTTATGACGGAAGAATTGTCGATTGAAAAGAATAAGGTATATGATGCGGTTAAGGCAAATTATGCGGAGATAACGGAAAACATAGCCCGTGCGGCAGAAAAAAGCGGAAGAAAAGCCGGAGATATCAGCTTTCTTGCCGCAACAAAGACCGTTGAGCCGGAGCTTATTAACTATGCAATATCCCTCGGACTTAAGAAGATAGGCGAAAATAAGGTTCAGGAGCTGCTGTCAAAATATGATGAATATGATCTGAAAAATTCTGAGCTGCATTTTATAGGTCACCTTCAGACAAATAAGGTAAGACAGATAATAGGCAAAGTCAGTATGATACAGTCCGTTGACAGTATACGGCTTGCAAGGGAAATTTCAAGACTTTCCGTCAGAGAGGGAGTTACAACGGATATCCTGATTGAAGTAAACATAGGCAGGGAAGAAAATAAATCCGGTGTCCTGACGGAAAATCTTGATGAGCTTATCGGAGAAATAAGTCTTTTGGAGAATATTAAGGTAAGAGGATTGATGTCAGTACCTCCGATTTGCGACAATAAACAAGAAATTTCAAAATTTTTTGATAATATGTACAAACTATTTATTGACATTTCATCAAAAAAATCGGATAATGTATATATGGACTTTCTGTCTATGGGAATGTCCGATGATTATCAGGAGGCTATCCTGTGCGGTGCCAATATGATAAGGGTCGGTTCACGGCTTTTCGGTGCCAGGATTTACAGGTAATATTGAAGGAGGAACATAAAATGGCTGGTAAATTTATGGGGAAGTTTAAGAGTATACTCAAACAACCTGAGGAGGAAAATTACGACGATTACTATGACGATACCGAGACTGAGGAAGAGGAAGAACAGGAAGATTCCGGCTATGATTTTTCGCAGGAATCGGAACAGGAGGACTCCTCAAGTAACGTTATAAATATGAATGAGGGTGTAAATGTACAGTTCGTACTTTTCAAGCCTGAGGCATTTGACCCTACAGTCAAGGATATGGCGGACGAGCTTATGAAAAGAAATACGGTAATACTGAATGTAGAGGATACCAATAAGGATGTTTCAAAGAGGATAATTGATTTTCTGGGCGGAGTTGCATATGCCCAGAGCGGAAGTGTCAAAAAGGTTGCAGAGGATACGTTTATAATTATGCCGAGCAATGTTACACTTTCGGGTCAGGACGCTATGGACGAGGTCGGAAGCGATAATGTATATTTCTGATTGAATGCGTATTTATCCGGTATATTATTTATAAGGAAAGGATTGCTGTATGCTTACTTTAGAAGAAATAGAAAATATCTCATTCCACAAGTCGGGTATCGGGGGATATAAGATCGACGAAGTAGAAAGTTTTGTGGATAAGGTGATAAAAAAAGTAAAATCCCTTGAGAATGAAAACAGGGAGTTTGAAAACAGGATCGAGCTTCTCAATAAGCAGATCATGGAATACAAGGAAAAAGAGGATACGGTACAGAGTGCGATTATAACCGCCCAGATGACCGCAAAGCAGATCGTTATGGAAGCGACCGAAAAATCCGACAAGAAGCTTTCGGAATCAAAAGAGGAAGCCGAGAAGCTTCTGAGTGATTCAAGGGAAAAGTCCGAGAAGATGTTGCAGGATTCCAAGGAGCGTACCGAAAGGCTGAATGCCGAAACAGATAAAAAGCTTGAGGAAAAGGTCAATAAGGCTCTCAGAGAATCAGCCGAAAAGATTGAAGAAAATAATCGGATCCTTGAAGCTCAGAAGAGGAATATAATACAGCTTATGGGTGAGGCGAATAATTTCAGAAATTCTTTGCTGAGAGCTTATAAGGAACACCTGAGCGTTATCAATTCGATGGCAAAAGGCGAGGATTTTAAGAAGTATCAGAAGGAGCTGGAACAGAATTACCGTACCGTGCAGGGTAATAAGCCCGCACCGTCCGCCGACAATGATATTCCGTCCTCAGAAAAGACAAATACTGAAGAAAAATCAGAAAAAGCAGTATGTCCCGACACGGATACAAAAACTGCCGCAGCTCCGGAAAAGCAGGGGGAAGCGGAAATCAAGTCTAAGCGTCAGCCTGTCGTTGTCGCTTCAGCCGGCGATAAATAGAATCGCAAAAAGAAAAACGGTTATGACATTATCCTTTCCGACACAGATGTGTCGGATTTTGGATTGTAATTATATTTTATCAGCAAGAGGAGAGAATTAACCTATGCCGCAGGATTATAATAAGACACTTAATCTGCCGAAAACAGATTTTCCGATGAGGGCAGGACTTCCGCAGTCCGAGCCTGTAACTCTTAAGCGTTGGCAGGATAATAATGCCTATGAAAAGCTTATGGAGCTTAACGAGGGTAAACCGCTGTATGTCCTTCATGACGGTCCTCCGTATGCGAACGGGGATATACACCTCGGTCATGCCATGAATAAAACACTTAAGGATATCATCGTAAGATATAAGAATATGACAGGCTTTAAGTCCCCGTATGTTCCCGGCTGGGATACACACGGACTTCCGACCGAGCTTAAGGCAAGAAAGAAAGCGGGAGTCAGCAACAGCGATGCAATTTCCGATGTTGAGCTGCGTAAGATCTGCCGTGAGTTCGCTATGACCTATGTTGATAATCAGCGTGAGCAGTTCAAACGTCTTGGCGGAATAGGCGAGTGGGATAATCCGTATATCACACTCACACATGATTTTGAAGCAAAGCAGATAGAGATTTTTGCGGAAATGGCTGATAAGGGCTATATATACAGAGGTCTTAAACCCGTATATTGGTGTCCCGATTGTCAGACCGCACTTGCCGAGGCGGAAATAGAATATGCCGAGGATCCGTGCCATTCCATTTATGTAAAGTTCAGAGTTACGGATGATCTTGGCAAACTTGCCGCAATGGGTGCCGATATAAAGAATACCTATTTTGTAATATGGACAACAACAACATGGACGCTTCCGGCGAATGTGGCTATTTGCGTGGGTCCGAGATATAATTACAGCCTTATCAAATGTGACGGTGAATATTATGTAATGGCTGAGGAGCTTTACGCTGCCGCAATGGAGGCTGCCGGCAAGGACAATTATGAGGTTATCGGAACAATCAAAGGCTCAGAGCTTGAATATATGAAAACGGCTCATCCGTTTATCGACAGAACCTCTCTTGTCATAGTTGGCGACCATGTAACGCTTGAAAGCGGTACAGGCTGTGTGCATACGGCTCCGGGTCACGGTGTTGATGACTATAACGTATGCAGAAATTATGAGGAGCTGCCGATGGTGGTTCCCGTTGATGCACAGGGAAGGCTTACGGAAGAGGCAGGAATGTTTGCAGGTCTGCTTACAGAGGATGCCAATAAGCCGATTGCGGAATATCTTGAAAAAACAGGTGCGTTGTTTGCACTTAAGAAAATAATACACCAGTATCCTCATTGCTGGAGATGTAAGAAACCCGTGCTTTTCAGGGCAACAAAGCAATGGTTCTGCTCGGTTGACGATATAAAAGAGGATGCCGTAAACGAAATAAAGAAAATTGAATGGGTGCCCGCATGGGGCGAGGACAGAATTACGGCAATGATCCGCGAAAGAAAGGATTGGTGTATTTCCCGTCAGAGAAAATGGGGCGTTCCGATTCCGATATTCTTCTGTAAGGATTGCGGTGAGCCTGTGCTTGATAAGACCGTTATGCTCCATATATCAGAATTATTCGGAAAATACGGTTCGGATGTATGGTACGAAAAAGATGCTTCCGAGCTTATACCCGAAGGTCTTGTATGCCCGAAATGCGGCTGTAAGGAATTTGATAAGGAAAAGGATATCATGGACGTATGGTTTGATTCGGGTGTATCTCATGCCGCTGTATGTCAGATGCGTCCTTACCTTAAGCATCCTGCCGACCTTTATCTTGAAGGTGCGGATCAGTACAGGGGTTGGTTCCAGTCATCACTTCTTACGTCTGTTGCGGTTATGGGTAAGGCTCCGTACAAATCGGTTGTAACTCATGGTTGGGTTGTCGATATGGAGAAAAAGAAGATGTCAAAATCCGCCGGAAACGGAGTTACACCTGCCGAGATAATCAATAAATACGGTGCGGATATTCTCAGATTGTGGGTTGCATCAAGCGACTACCACGCCGATGTAAGAATTTCAAATGAGATTCTTGCACAGCTTAGTGAGGCATACAGAAAGATAAGAAATACCGCACGTTATATACTCGGAAATATAAGCGACTTTGACCCTGATAAGGACAGAGTTTCTCAGGATAAGCTTATGCCTATAGATAAGTGGGCACTTATGAAGCTTGATGAGCTTAATAAGAAAGTAAGACACGGTTATGATACCTATGATTTTCATATAGTATATCAGGCTATCCATAATTTCTGTGTTGTGGATATGAGTAATTTTTACTTTGATGTTCTCAAGGACAGACTTTATACGGAAAGGGCAGACGGAGAAGAGCGTCGTGCGGCACAGACGGCTATCTATACGATACTTGACGCAATGACAAGGCTTATATCCCCGGTACTTGTATTCACTGCTGATGAAATATGGCAGTATATGCCCCACGACAGTTCGGCTAATCCGGAGAATGTACTTTTCAATGATATGCCCGGACTTACGGGAATCGAATTTGATGAGAGCTTTACGTCAATGTGGGACAGAATACACGAAACAAGAGATACCGTAAAGAAGGCACTCGAGGTTGAGATAAAGGGCAAAAAGCTCCGTTCCTCACTTGAAGCCAAGGTTACGCTTAAATGCGGAGGGGAGCAGTATGACTTCCTGAAATCCGTTGAGCAGGAGCTTGCGGCTGCATTTATTGTATCTGCCGTTGAGATAGTGAAATCAGAAAATGAAGCTCTTGAGGTAGAGATAACCGCTGCCGAGGGTGAGAAATGCGAACGTTGCTGGATATTCAGCAATACGGTAGGCAAGAGCAGCAGTCATCCGACACTTTGCAGCCGTTGTGCCTCTGTTATTGAGTCAATGAACATATGAGAGCTTCCGAACGTGCATCATAATTAAAATAAAAATGAATTAAGCGGTGTATTTTGATGATGCACCGCTTAATTATACCAAAGGAGGAGATGCTATGGCTGTTGCTGTTGTACTTATTTGTGCGGTTCTGATTGCTGCTGTTGATCAGGTAATTAAATATTTTGTATATACAAATTTAAGTCCGAACGGCAGCGTAGATGTAATAAATAACCTGTTTTCACTCGTTTATACGGAAAACAGGGGAGCGGCGTTCGGAATTTTCCAGAACGGGACCTTTGTATTCTGTATAATTACAGGGGTGCTTATCGGAGTTTTTCTATATCTTCTTATAAATAAGAAATTCAAAGGTAAATTGTTTTATACAGCAGTTGCACTGATTATAGGCGGTGGTGCAGGTAACCTCATTGACAGAATATTCAGAGGGTTTGTTATAGATTATCTTTCGGTTTCTTTCTTTCCTGCGGTATGCAATCTTGCGGATTATTGTGTTACGGTAGGTGCGGTGCTGTTCATGATATGTATACTTACCTCTTCGGAAATGTCCGGGAAAATGACTGAAAGAAATGATGTCGAGGAAGAAAAAAATGAATGAAAAAAGCTATCTGATTGACGAGAGTAACAATGGAGAAAGGATAGACAGCTATATTGCGGCGGCTGAGAAGGAGCTTTCACGCTCTGCCGCCGCAAAGCTTATATCCGAGGGATTTATAACGGTAAACGGAAAGCAGCCGTCAAAGAATTACAGATTAAAAACAGGCGACCGTATCGCTGTATCGGTACCCGAGCCTGTATCGCCGGAGGCTGTATCCGAAAATATACCCATAGATATTGTGTATGAGGACGATGATCTTCTTGTCGTAAATAAGCCAAAGGGTATGGTGGTACATCCGGCAGTGGGAAATTATACGGGTACGCTTGTAAATGCACTTCTGTATCATTGCAAGGGCAGTCTGTCGGGGATAAACGGTGTACTTCGTCCGGGTATAGTCCACAGAATAGATAAAGATACAAGCGGGCTGCTTATTGTCGCCAAGAACGATTTTTCACACAGATTGCTTGCAGAGCAGATAAAGGAGCATAGTTTTACAAGAAAATATCAAGCAGTTGTTTACGGCAATTTCAAAAATGACGAGGGTACTGTCAATGCACCGATAGGCAGGCATCCTGTTGACAGAAAGAAAATGACCGTAACGGAAAAAAATTCCAGAAATGCGGTTACTCACTATAAGGTTTTAGGCAGATATCAGGGTTTTACTCATCTTGAGCTTATTCTCGAAACGGGAAGGACACACCAGATACGTGTTCATATGGCACATATAGGTCATCCTGTTGCCGGAGATCCCGTATACGGTCCGAAAAAGGTAATAGCCTCACTCAATGGACAATGCCTTCACGCTTATTATATAGCCTTCAAGCACCCGAGAACAGGGGAGATAGTTGAACTGTCAACCGAACTGCCGGAATATTTTTCGGAATTTCTCAAATCCCTTTATCAATATTGATATAAAAATGTCAGTCAGTATCTTTTTTGATTTCTGTTTACACCTTGACAGACACGGCATAACTGTTATATTATATAATCGGAAGGAAGTGATGCAAGTGGCAGAAAAAGATATGGCAACAAAAACACTTGAGTCCCACAATTCGGTGTTTGCCGATATTGTAAATTGTCTGTTGTTTGACGGTAAACCTGTGATAGATGAAAATAACCTTACCCCTGCCGACAAGGAATCACAGTATAAGGTTGACGGAAAAATCAGGAGTCAGGAGAGGGATGTTTCTAAGTTTTGGATGAATACAAATATAAATATTGCATTCATAGGAATAGAAAATCAGGTCGCTCCCGATGAGCTGATGCCGATAAGGATCATGAATTATGACAGTGCCGTTTATCGTGAGCAATACACGCTTAGGAAAAACAACAAGCTGAAAAAATGCTATCCGGTTATTAC
>CANQAJ010000040.1 GCA_947589365.1 uncultured Clostridia bacterium
TGTTCGCGTTTTCGCTCACTGCGTTCGCTTTGATTATGGTGGAGGGTAGTCTGTTCCCGCGATAATGAGTTTGCCTGCCGGTGGGCGGCAGAGAGTGTCGTGAAAGCCTCTTGCGAGGCTTTCCGTATCTACAAATGACATACTTATTGCTTATTCGTTGAGTAAATTCACGGTCGAGCCATAAAGCGGCTTGCCTGAGTAAATTAATTACGAATTGACCGTGCCGGCACGGCACTTGTTCATCAGGTAAATTTACGGTCGAGCCATAAAGCGGCTTGCCTGAGTAAATTAATTACGAACTGACAGCGGGGGGACGCCGCCGGATTCTAATAAAAATAAGGTGTGAAATCAGGTGACGGATCAATGAAAAAAAGAATAATAATTCCTGCTCTGTGCCTGATTTCATTGGCTCTGTTTCTGATTTCCGGCAGCCTTACATTCGCCTCATGGTACGTCCGCAGCGAAACTGTGAATAAACTCACAACCGCAGGCGTGTCCGGAAAGGTTACGGAAGAATATGAACAGGACAGAACAGTCTACCCCGGCAGTCGGGTGAATAAAAAAGTACAGGTGAAAAATACGGGTAATGTTGATGTCATGGTGAGAGTGCATATAGAAAAGGTGTGGGGCGACAGCCGTGATAAAAACGGCAGAGTAATACCGAATGTGACACTCAGCACGGATAATATAAAAATCTAATTCCACACCGAAAACTGGCTCCTCCGTGATGACGGATATTATTACTATATGTCTGTCCTTGCCCCCGGAGAAACGACTCCGAGCCTTTTTGACGGCTTTACAATAGACGGCAAAAAGACAAACGGAAAATATAAAAATAAAAATGCCGATATTATAGTGCGAATGGAAATGGTGCAGGCTGAATATCACGGTCTTTCATATTGGGGTACGTCATTCGCCGAGCTTGGTATTACATACAAGGGAACAGAGCATATCCCGATAATGACAACAGCGGAGTTCAATAACCCGACAGACGGATTTACATTCACAGCTAACGGCGGCGACCTTTTCTCCGAATTTAAAAACCTTACCCGTGGAGATTGCCGCAGTCAGTTTATATCCGTTGCAAATAATTGGGACAAAAAAACCGAGATTTTCCTTTCCGCCGAATATATTGACCAAAGCTATGCCACAGAGGATAATTATAAAAGTATAATTGACCTCCTGCATAAATATGCCGTAATTAATATTACGGATCAATACGGCACCCTTATATATTCCGGCCCGGTTTACGGCAATACGGATATAGATTCACAGGGGACAAATTCAATGAAATACCCGATAAGTCTTGGAACATTTTTCCCCGGAGAGGCAAAATATCTTAATGTGAGCTTGTATATTGATACAGCTATGGACGATAACTGCAACGATCTTCTGGCACTTGTCAAATGGGTATTCACAGCACAGAACAGCAGTACGGATGCAGGCGATCCCTATGGGGGCAGCGGCGGTTTATGGGGCAGCGATTTTTATACATTTCTCACAGGAGAACAAGGACATCCGTTACTCTATGCCGTCATTACACTTCTTTCGGGTGTTTTATTTATAATTCTTACCAAGAAAAACAGAAAAAACAAAGCATAAAAAATCCGCTCCGATATATTTTCGGGGCGTTTTTTTTACCCGTATATCATACAAAATTACTTTTACATTCATTTTACTATAGAATGGTAATGGATTTGATATCTCCGCTGTATCATATAGTTGCAGCCGAAAAGGCGGAAATTAATATGTAAAAAGGAGATAATCAGAAATGAGAAAAACAAAAACGAAAAGCAGGATTGCAGCACTGAGCCTTGCAGCCGTATTTGCAATTGCGGCATTTGCAGGCTGCTCGGAAGAAAAGAGCGGCACAGTTGCTACGGACGGTTCGACATCTATGGAGGAAGTAATAAATGTACTCGGAGAGAAATTTATGAAGGATAACGAGGGTATAACATTCACCTATAATCCGACAGGCTCGGGTACAGGCATAAAGGCTGTACAGGAGGGCAGATGTGATATAGGTCTTTCAAGCCGCAGTCTTAAACAGGAGGAAAAGGATAGTGGTCTTATGGAAACTGTACTTGCATATGACGGAATTGCAATAATTGTAAACCCGCAAAATACGGTAGAGGATTTGACAGTTGAACAGATAGCGTCAATATTCAAGGGCGAGATCACAAATTGGAAGGATATAGGCGGAAGTGATGGAGATATTGTACTCATAGGCAGAGAAGCGGGAAGCGGAACCCGTGACGGCTTTGAATCCATCACAGGTACAGAGGGTGCCATTAAATACGGACAGGAGCTTACGTCGACGGGTGATGTAATAACAACGGTTGCGGGAAATGAGAATGCGATAGGCTATGCCTCACTTGCGGCAGTAAAGGATAATGTCAAGGCAGTTTCGGTCGGAGGAGTTACACCTGATGAAAGTACAATAAAGGACGGCAGCTATGTTATACAGCGTCCCTTTGTACTGGTTACAAAGAAAGACACACAGCTTTCCGAAGCGGCACAGAAATTCTTTGACTTTGCAACGTCAGATGAATCGGCAGACCTGATTGCAAGTGCCGGTGTAGTTGCAGCATAATACCGACTGTAAATGTTGGGAGCAAACAAAAATGAAGAAGAAAAAACAACTTTTTGAAACGATTATCCACGGTGTATTTCTGATACTCGGACTAATCACCGTGGGGAGCGTTCTGCTTATAACAATATACCTGATAATCTCAGGTATACCGGCGATAAGGGAAATAGGAATTATAGATTTTCTTTTCGGAACGCAGTGGAAATCTACCGCAGCAGAGCCGTCATTCGGAATATTGCCGTTTATCCTGACAAGCGTATACGGAACAGCGGGAGCCGTTGTTATCGGGGTACCTGTCGGTTTTTTAACAGCGGTATATCTTGCAAAAATTGCACCTCCGAAAATAAAAACATTAGTAACGGGTGCCGTGGGACTCCTTGCAGGTATTCCGTCGGTAGTTTACGGTCTTGTGGGGATGCTTGTACTCGTCCCCGGAGTGAGGGTGTTGTTCAATTTACCTGACGGTGCAAACCTGTTTTCAGCAATAATTGTACTTGCGATTATGATACTTCCGTCAATTATAAACGTATCGGTAACAGCCCTTGAAGCCGTGCCGAAAGAATATGAGGACGCTTCTCTTGCACTTGGTGCAACACCTGTTGAAACATATTTCAAGGTATCTGTGCCGGCTGCAAAAAGCGGAATAGCCGCAGCGGTAGTTCTCGGTGTAGGAAGAGCCATAGGAGAAGCAATGGCTGTAATTATGGTATCGGGAAATGTTGCAAATATGCCCTCACTGTTTCAGAGTGTTCGATTTCTTACAACAGCCGTTGCAAGTGAGATGTCATACTCGGCAGGCTTGCAGCAGCAGGCATTATTCTCGATAGCTCTTGTTCTTTTCCTGTTCATAATGCTCATCAACGCAACTCTTAATTTCTTTTTGAAACGCAGTAAGGAGGACTGATAATGGAAAAGCAGACAATTTCGATAATGGAAAAACAGACTATTTCCGGGAAAAGAAAATTTTATATCGGCACACTGCGATTTCTCATGTATCTTTCTGCTGCGATAACCTGTGGTCTTGTGCTTTTCATAGTTATTTATGTGCTTATAAAGGGAATACCAAATATAAGTTGGGAGCTTCTGTCAACACAGCCGAGCTATATGGACAAAAGTATCGGAATATTGCCTGATATTCTTAATACGCTCTATATCATAATTGCCGCATTGCTTATAGTGATACCGATAGGTGCGGGTGCGGCTGTATATCTGACTGAATATGCCAAAAACAAGAAGATTGTATCAATTATAGAATATACCGCCGAAACACTTTCGGGAATACCGTCAATTATATTCGGACTTGTCGGTATGTTGTTTTTCTGCGAATTTATGAATATGAAAACCTCACTTATTGCAGGTGCACTTACACTTGTTATAATGAACCTTCCGACAATTATGAGAACAACACAGGAAAGCCTAAAGACCGTGCCGCAAAGCTATCGTGAGGGTGCTTTCGGATTAGGTGCAGGAAAATGGAGGACGATACGCACGGTCGTACTTCCGGGCTGTATAGACGGAATTATCACGGGCTGTATTCTTTCGATAGGACGTATTCTCGGAGAGTCCGCCGCACTTCTATTCACGGCAGGCTCCGCCCATGTACTTAACGGATTTTTTCAGGCTCTCGGAGATCCCGGTTCTACCCTGACTGTTGCATTATATTTTTATGCAAAGGAAAGAGGAGAATTCGGAGTTGCATTTGCAATAGCAGCGATACTCATGATTCTTACATTACTTATAAATCTGCTTGCGGCATTTGTAGGAGCTGTATTTAAAAAGAGGAGGAAAATATAAATTTATGATCAAGGTCAGGGATATGTGTCTATGGTACGGAAGCTCACAGGCACTTCACCATATAAATATGGAAATACCGGATAAGGCAATAACTGCACTGATAGGACCGTCAGGCTGCGGAAAATCCACATTTCTGAAGTCGCTTAACCGCATGAATGACCTTATACCGGGTGTGAAAATAACGGGAGAAATACTGTATAATAATACGGATATCTTTTCCTCCGCAATTGATGTTAATAATTTGAGAAAGGAAATAGGAATGGTTTTCCAGAAGCCAAATCCGTTTCCGATGAGTATATACGATAATATAGCATACGGACCGAGAACACACGGCATAAAGAGTCGGGCAAAGCTTGACGATATTGTAGAGCGTTCGCTCAGAGGTGCCGCAATATGGGACGAGGTAAAGGACAGGCTTAAAAAGAATGCACTCGGTCTTTCGGGAGGTCAGCAGCAAAGATTATGCATTGCCCGTGCCCTTGCTGTAGAGCCTGATGTGCTGCTTATGGATGAGCCTACAAGTGCACTTGATCCTATATCCACATCAAAAATAGAGGAGCTTGCCATTTCTCTCAAGGAGAAGTACACGATAATAATTGTCACCCATAATATGCAGCAGGCTGTGCGGATATCGGATAAAACGGCATTTTTCCTTATGGGAGAGATGATTGAATTTGGCGATACCGAAAAGATCTTTTCGATGCCCGAGGATAAGAGGACAGAGGATTATATAACGGGGAGGTTCGGATAAATGCGTTCAAAATTTGATGAACAGCTTGCTTCCTTGCATAAGGAGCTTATTACAATGGGAGCACTCTGCGAAAATACTATTGCAATGTCTGCGAAAGCACTTGTTGAAGGGGATATGAAGCTTGCCGGGGAGGTTTCGGATTATGCCATTCGTATAGACAGAAAGGAGCGTGAGATTGAAGCAATGTGCATGAGACTTCTTTTGCAGCAGCAGCCTGTTGCAAGGGATCTCAGAACAATATCCTCCGCACTTAAAATGGTAACCGATATGGAAAGAATAGGCAATAATTCATGGGATATAGCTGAAATTGTTACAATGGGACATATTACACCTTCACATGATAAGCTTGATATTCAGGAAATGGCTGTTGCCGTTATAAGAATGGTAACAGATAGTATTGATGCATTTGTAAAGAATGATAAGGAACTCGCGAGATCCGTCATAAAATATGATGATGTTGTTGATGCACATTTTGACAGGATAAAGGGTCTTTTGATTTCTCAATTATCCTCTTTGCAGTCTGACAAAGGCACAGATACTGCAACTGACGGGGAATTTATACTTGATTTATTGATGACAGCCAAATATTTTGAAAGGATAGGGGATCATGCATCAAATATAGCGGAGTGGGTATTGTTTTCCATACTCGGACACCATGAGAGTAAAAACTCCTCAGACTGAATTTATATATTATCCGTCACATCGATCAATGTCCGGAAGATAATAAAATAGTAAAGAGTGTAAGCCGGGTTTCCTGCTTACACACTGATACATCAAGAAACCGGCTGCACAAATACAGCCGGTTTAATAACAACTTCCACTTATACGGTAGGACTCACCTCTTGTACAACTTCCACTTATACGGTAGGAATCACCTCTTGTACAACTTCCACTTATATGGTAGGACTCACCACTTTTTACGGAAACACAACATTCCAATACAATCGGGTAAGAACCCCTTGCCCTCACCCGTATTATATGCTATAATTCCGGAAAAATCAAGACTTTTTTCAAATATGGCAGATAAAACATCCATACATAATTTAACATCATCAAAAAAATGGGCAGCTACAATACGCAACTACCCAAAAATCGTTACTTTTTCGTCGCATTCTCCTGATATGGTAATCAGACGGCAGCGAAGCACAACCTTAAAAATCGTCGCATTTTCCTGATATGATAATCAGACGGCAGCGAAGCACAACCTTAAAAATCGTCGCATTCTCCTGATATGGCAATCAGACGGCAGCGAAGCACAACCTTAAGATGAGTAACCAACATCATTCGGCTACTATTATATGCTATAATTCCGGAAAAATCAAGTCTTTTTCAAAATAAAAAGCCTTGTTTGAAACATAGCTTTTCAGCAATTTTCTCCGACCTGAGCCTGTGTAAGTCCGGGATATTACGAAACATTCGCAGCTATATGTATGTATTATATGCTATTATTCAAAAAAGTCAACGCTCATAATTCGTTTCTCCGAAAGTGCAGGCTTTACTTCTTTTTAATTATAAAAATAGTTGTGCCTTGGTTCATTCCGAGGATTTTCCTTTCGATTTTAGGATTTTTGTAATTTCTAACCATATCCCTCAGAGATGTTCCTCCTCTGTAACCATGTACGACAGTAAGCTCTCCGACATCACTCGGCAGTCTTTTTAATATATCATCAAGCCTTGACTTGGCTTCGGCACGGGTCAGTCCGTGTAAATCTGCTTCCATAAAATAAGCCATACCATACCATTCCGTTTCTGTTTATCTTCTGTCAATGCGGAAAAAACTTCGCATGATTTAATTATATATTCACTTCCGCAGAAAATCAATATAAAATTCGCAATCTATTGATTTTTACGCTTTCATGTGGTAAAATATTATAGTACTAAATTATTTTTGCGGGAGGCATAATAATGAACCCGAAAATCAGAAATTCCAATACCGACGCATTATTTCAGGCTATACTTACGCTTGAAACCGTTGACGAATGTTATAAATTCTTTGACGATCTCTGCACGGTACCCGAAATAAAGGCTATGGCACAAAGATATGTTGTTGCTAAAATGCTGAGCGAAGGGGAAATATATAACGATATTGTAAAGGATACGGGAGCAAGCACGGCAACAATAAGCAGGGTGAACCGCTCCCTGAATTACGGAAGTGACGGATATAAGCTTACATTCGAGCGTCTTAAGGGAGAAAACAAATGAGCTATTCATTTTTTTCCGGCTATTATGACGGTCTTACGGAAAATGTCGGCTATAAGGAAAGGTCGGATTATCTTGCAGAGCTTTGCCGACGACACGGTCATCAGTGGGGTACAACACTTGACCTTGCCTGCGGCACGGGAAGTCTTACATTGGAGCTGTATAAAAGAGGGATAGATATATTCGGTGCGGATGCTTCCGCCGATATGCTCGCCGAGGCACAGCAGAAAGCGTATGAGAATGGTGCGGAAATTCTCTATATATGTCAGAAAATGCAGGAGCTTGAATTATACGGAGGTATTGATACCTGTATCTGTACACTCGACAGCATAAACCATCTTACTGCTCCCGGTGATGTTCGTAAAACATTCCGCAATGTTGCAAGGTATATGACTGCCGGAGGATTGTTTGTATTTGATGTGAATACCCTATATAAGCATAGAATTGTACTTGGAAATAACTGCTTTGTTTATGATACGGACGAGGTATTTTGTGTATGGCAGAATGAGCTTGACGAAAAAACCGACACCGTAAGGATAATACTTGATTTTTTTGTTCCTGACGATAAAGGCTACCAAAGGGAATGTGAGGAATTCAGCGAAAGAGCATATACGGACAATGAACTCATCAATTGGCTCGGTGAAGCCGGTTTTGAGGTGAGGGCAATCTATGATGATATGACATTTGAGGAGCCAAAGGAAAAGTGTGAAAGGAAATTTTTTGTTGCGGAAAGGATTTAGAATAAGGGTGATAATATGGACAGGATTATAAGATGTATAACTTCGGACGGTGCTGTTGTTATATCGGCAGCGGAAACATCGGATATTGTATATAAGGCTTCAAAGATACACAAAACCTCGCCTGTTGCAACTGCGGCACTTGGCAGACTTCTGACGGGCTGTTCCATAATGGGTGCACAGTTAAAGCAGAAAGAGGCATCAATTACATTAAGGGTAAACGGAGATAACGGATCAACGGGTGCGGTTATAGCAGTAAGCGACAGCAAAGGAAATGTCAGGGGATATGTACAAAATCCTTCCTGCCCGACAGAGTATTATCCGAACGGCAAGCTTAATGTAGGAAAGGCAGTAGGGAACACAGGTGTGCTTAATGTTATGCGTGACTACGGAACAGGAGAGCCGTATATCGGAACCGTACCGCTTGTTTCCGGAGAAATAGCGGAGGATATAACAAGCTATTATGCAACAAGCGAACAGATACCTACAGTATGTGCCTTGGGTGTACTTCTTGATAAGGAAAGCCATGAGGTATTGCTTTCGGGAGGATTCCTGCTTCAGCTTCTGCCGGGAGCGGTAAATTCCACAATAACACGGATAGAAAAGAATATAGAAAGGCTTGAGCCGGTAACAACCATGCTTGCAAAGGGTATGGATATAAAGCAGATATGCTATGCCGCACTTGAAGGCTTTGATGTCGAAATACTTGATGAAATGCTGATTAATTATGTATGCGGATGCAGCCGTGAAAAGGTCGAAAGGGCATATATGCTTATGAGTGATGAGGATATAAGAGAAAGTGCGGGGGAGAAGGGATATTCGGAAGCAAGCTGTCATTTCTGTAATAAGGTTTACCGTTTTAATAAGCAGGAGCTTGAAAGAATCATAGAGGAAAAGCATAGGAATGATAAGAAAGAATAGAAGAATGACTGCCCGGAAATACGGATAAATTCCGGGCAGTCAATTATTATTTGTATTTATTTTCAATAATTCTGATAATATCTTCTGCGGAGTATTTTATACCCGAGCCGCCGCAGGAGTGGGGGATAAGCTCTGAAAGTGAGTTAATTCCGCAAAGAGAATATAATCCCGCCAAAAGATACATCTCATCAATGGTACCATCAACAAGAGAATTATACCTTTCGGGAAATTCACAATAATAATCGGTTATTATATTCCCCGGTACATGAGCGGACGGAGGATAGATTGTAAAAATTATATTACTTGAAACGGTCGGCAGAGCCTTTTTTACAATTGTAGGTGCAATAAGGATATCACACGGAGAAATGGCTGAGATATCATTGCTTACGGTAAATAATGCACCGCTGTCCGCAGCAATTCTCTCGGATTCGTTTTCGTAAAATTTAGGCATATCGCTGACAACGGTAAGGTTTGTACAAAATGAAAGAAGCCTTTCGGCAAGTGCAGGATTTTCCGCGTTGGGGTCATAATATGAAATATTTATTTTTGTCGGATCGATATCGGCTTTTTTCAGGATATCACATACAAAATTATCAAGCATGATTTTTTTAAAGATAATACCCGTGAACCGTTTTAATCTTGAACCTTCAAGCGAAATTTCCCTGTCGCACAGTATAGTTTTTCTTTTGCCGATGCAGCAGTTATAAAGCTTATCATATTTTATTGATCCTCTGCGAAGAATATAATTGATATAATTGATTTCAATATCCCCACATCTGCGAAGCTCTGTTTTCAGCTGATACGGTTTGAATACGGAAAGAAGCTTCTCACCGAAGCCGGAGTCTTTTTCGTTTGTGATTTTGAGTACCGTTAGCATTGAACCACCCTTTTTCTTTTTTAATATAATTATGAGGGCGGGGGATAAAAAAGAACAAAGAAAAATCGGGTAGTCGCTTTTCAACTACCCGTAAATAAATTTATGATATTAAAATCCGAATATAATCAGCGACCGGATCCGGAGCTTTCTGCTGTGCTTGCTGCATTTCCCATATCTCCTGCATCACTTTGATCACCATTACCGATATCCTCAATGGCACTGCCTGCACCTTCTCCGACGTCATCAGCAGCGTTACCCACACCGTCACCGATATCACCAATCGCACTGCCTACGCCGTCACCGATATCCTCAACTGCACTGCCTACACCGTCACCTATATCTTCAACAGCACTTCCTACATCCTCTCCCATATCTCCGACAGCATCTCCTGCTTTGGAAGCAAGGCTTTCTCTGCTGCTCTCGTCAGTTGTATCATCATCTCCGATAATACCGTTCTTGTCGGTAACCGAACCGTTGTTTTTCTGAACATCGGTTGCTCCCTCGGAAACGGTGGATTGAGTATTATTATTTGAAGCCTCGGGCTTATCGTTTGTATTGCTCTTGCAGGCAGCAAAGCAAGTACAGATTGCTGCTGCTGCAAATAATGAAATTAATATTCTTTTCATGAAGATGTCTCCTTTGATGTATTTTTTTCAAAAATATTATAACCTGTTTTTTAAAGTATATTCAAAAATGCATTGTTTTGAGGCAAATTTGATATTATGTATTTTTTATAAAATTATTGTAACATATATTGCTATTTTCGGGAAAATTATGTAAAATAAAGCTATAGATAAATTTTGGGGGTTATATTATGGCGAATACTGTAATTACAATAGCAAGAGGCTACGGAAGCGGCGGAAGAACCATAGGAAGATTGATTGCAGAAAAAATGAATTTTTCATTCTATGACCGTAATCTTATATATCTTGCATCGGATAGGAGCGGAGTGGATTTGGAGTATTTTTTAAAGCATGACGAGGCACCCGCAAGACAGAGCTTTTTTGAAAGACTCAGCAATCTTTCCAACAAAAACGTACCTCCCGAAAGCGGCCGCTTTAAGTCGCATATGGATATTTTCAAGTATCAGAGTGATATAATAAGGGAGCTTGCTAAAAAGAGTGATTGTGTTATCATAGGAAGATGTGCAAATCATACACTCAAAGAAAGCGGATGTAAGCTTGTCAGGGTATTTATCTGGGCGCCTCATAGTAAATGTGTCGAAACGGTTATGAAAAAGTTTTCTGTAACAGAGGCGGAGGCTGATAAGACAATAAGGGATATAGATAAGCACCGCTCTGAGTATTACAAATACTATACTGGAAACGATTGGGAAGACATAAGAAATTATGATCTTTGTGTGAATACGGCGGAATACGATGACGAAGGGGCGGCTAATCTTATTTGTCGTGTTGCGTCGGTATTCTGAAAAACATATTAAACATAGGTTTGTTTATGCGGGACAGAAATTTTCATATTCTGTCCTGTAATTTATTTTATTAAAAATTTATTGAGTTACGATAAATTTTTATTGACAAACTTATATACCGGTGATATAATACAAATATAAGAAATTACGGAGGGAAAATCTATGAATCAGAAAACACTTGCAAAATGGCTTAAATTTATTATCATCGGTATAGGCATATGCGGAATTGTAATTTATTTTCTGCTGCTTCCGCTTTTCGGAACGGATTTGGTAAATCAGAGTCCGGATTTGGCATATTGTTTTTATCCTTGGCTTATTTTTCTTTGGATAACAGCAGTTCCGTGTTATGTTGTACTTGTGCTCGGGTGGATTATATCGGGAAATATAGGCAGGGATAAATCCTTTTGCGGGGAAAATTCAAGGCTTCTCAAATGGATATCAATTCTTGCGGCAGGGGACAGTACTTTTTTCTTTATAATGAATGTAGTATATTTCTTTTTAGGTATGAATCATCCCGCTGTATTGCTTGCGTCACTAATAATAACATTCATCGGTGCGGCAATAACGGTTGCAGCCGCCGCATTATCGCATCTTGTGCTTAAGGCAGCCGGTTTGCAGGAACAAAGCGACCTGACAATATGAGGTGAGAATATGGAGGGTGAAATTATTATTAATATTGATGTAATGCTTGCAAAAAGAAAAATGAGTGTGACTGAGCTGTCGGAAAGGGTTGGCATTACACTCCCGAATATATCGGTTCTTAAAAACGGAAAAGCAAAAGCAATAAAAATATCAACACTTGCAAAGCTATGTGAGGCTCTTGATTGCCAACCGGGGGATATACTGGAATATCGTACAGCGGATAAATAACTTGCAAAAATCATGGAGGCGATTATATGTTCGTTTCAAGTGTATTTGAATCCGGTATTGTATACATTACATTTCTTTTATATATTTTTGGCATACCTGTCGGTGTAAGCGTAATAAACTTTTATTTTATGTTAAAATATCCGAAAACAGAAAAACAGAAAAAATTATCTTGTGTTTCTGCCGTTGTGACTATTTTTGTAGGCTTTATTGATACCGGACTCTTGCTGGGGATTAATTATGTTACAGCGGAAAACTGGTATAAACAGCTTGAAGGTTTTGATATACATACACCTATATCCACGGAGTATTCGGTTACGATAGTTGTGTTTTCATTACTTGCGGTTGTCGCATATTTTGTTTTATATGCCGTAAGAATTGACAAAACACCTCCGCTTGTTTCGGTTATACTTATTTCGCTTGTATATATTGGCATGATCATTGCGGTTGTGTGGACTATTCAGGTTTCTGTATGGATCAATGATGCTATAGGTCCGTTTTGTATGTTGGCATTGTATCCGTTAAATCTGATTTTGTTGGGTATCGGACTTATCAGACGAAAGCTTATTGAATATAAAGAATTTATCGAAGAAAACGGATTGAGAAACGAAAAACTCGGCAAGCTTGGGGGTAAGCTTGCCGATGTATCAAAAATGCCGCTTTATGCTTTTTTGTTTATTTTTCCGATAATAGGCATAGTGATATGTATTTTACTTTTGTTCGGTCAAAGACCCGATTCAATCATAAAGGCATGGACTGAAACAAGTGATTGGACTTTTTCAATGCGTCAGGCTCCGCCTAATGTGTATTATGATGAGCATTACCTTTGCACAGTTGCGGCAGGCGGACATAAGGAGGTAGTGAAGCCGCAGCGTGAGGGACTCAGGCACGGTCACAGAGTATTGGTAAACAGACAATTATGTGTGGCTAATGCCTTTGAACAACTGCTTGAAGATAAAACACCGCGTTTCCATAGAGCAGTACGCAGATTTTATGATAAATACGGTTTTCCCGTTGCAAAGCTTATCAAAACATCATTTGCGGCGGACATTGTATATATTATAATGAAGCCGTTGGAATGGATTTTCCTTGCCGTTTTATATATGTCTGATGCTGACCCCGAAAGAAGAATTGCAGTACAGTACCTTCCGGAAAAGGACAGGGAAAGTCTGCTTTACGCTATTGACTCGGGAGTGAGGGTAAAATGAAATTGAAAATTACGACTGAGATTCTATAATGGATACGCTGTTTTGACAAGATTTATTGTTTCGCAATAATTACTGTCATAAATATATAATAATGCCTTGTTCAAATAACTAAATGTTGCTTAATTTCACCGGTGTTTTATATTGCAATTTATAATTGACAAACCGAACAATTTACGTTATAATTAACTTAAAGGTAATATCGGGAATGAACGTCTCCCGTGGTACTAAGTACCAAAACCGCTTTTTAAGCTGATGACTTCTGTATTGTTATGATACGGGAGTTGTCGGCTTTTTTATTATCAAAGGAGGAAGAAATATGTTATTAAGCGTGGCGTGTATAATTTTAGTAGGATTATTTTCGGGTTGGGTGTGTAAAAAGATAAAATTTCCGAGTCTGTTCGGAATGATAATAGGGGGTATAATAATCGGACCTTATGCCTTAGGTCTGATAGACGAAAGCATACTGGGTATATCGGCGGATATACGAAAAATTGCCCTTGTAATAATACTGATAAGGGCAGGACTTAAGCTTAAGCTTTCGGATTTAAAAAAGGTAGGCAGACCGGCGATACTGATGTGTTTTTTGCCTGCCTGCTTTGAGGTCATAGGAATGGTACTGCTTGCTCCGCCTGTTCTGGGAATATCACTGCTTGATGCGGCGATAATGGGAGCCGTTGTCGGGGCAGTATCTCCGGCTGTTGTAGTTCCGAGGATGATAAAGCTTATAGATGAGGGATACGGAACGGAAAAGGGTATACCGCAGATGATACTTGCCGGGGCATCCGTTGATGATGTATTTGTTATAGTTTTATTTACAACATTTACGGGTCTTGCGGAGGGCGGCAGTGTTTCCGTTATGAGCTTTGTCAATATACCGGTTTCAATTATTACGGGTGCGGCGGTAGGATTTACAGTTGGAATAGTTTTATCACTTATGTTCCGTAAGCTTAAGAGTGAAGATACGGTAAAGGCAATAATTGTACTTGCATTGTGCATTTCGCTATGCGTATTGGAGGATAAATTTTCGTATATCGTACCGTTTGCCGCACTTATCGGTGTAATGGCAATGGGTGTGAGCATAAAAAGAAGAGATTCCGATACAGCGGTAAGATTATCGGAAAAATTCGATAAAATGTGGGTAATAGCGGAAATATTTCTTTTTGTATTGGTCGGAGCTTCCGTTAAAATAAGCAGCGTAAGAGATGCAGGCTTGAATGTAATAATTCTTTTGCTTGGTGTTTTGGTTTTCAGAATGTTTGGCGTATTTGTATGCGTATCGGGTACAAAGCTCAGCATGAAGGAAAGGCTTTTCTGCATGATAGCCTATACCCCGAAGGCAACGGTACAGGCGGCAATCGGAGGACTTCCGCTTGCAATGGGACTTCCGTGCGGAGAGATTGTGCTGACGGTTTCCGTTGCAGCAATATTGCTGACGGCTCCCTTGGGAGCGTTTGGTATTGACCTGACCTATAAAAAATTATTAAGTCATTTAAAAAGTAAATAATTCTATGCCTGTCATATCGTATCAGATGTTGACAGGCATTATTTTTTGGGGAATATGTCTGAATTACAGCAGTAACTGTTTACGAAAAACAGCGTATTATATTAAAAAGATAATTCTGATATCAAGGGGGGATGTCGATTGAAAAGGGAGGATAATAATCAGAAAAATAATACTGAAAAATATACTGTTATCATGCTTGGTTCTATTTTATTTATGTTATGTGTGATGACAATTATAATGATTATATCTATGGTATGTCGCTGTACGAATATGATATCGGTGCAAGATAAGGATTATAATGGCGGCGGTGTGGGTATGCTGATAGATCCGAATGCTGTGGATCCGAGTGATGTCCAAAGCAGTGATGAAGAACAAGGTGTGGCAATATCGGGAATTTCAGCTATAACGATTCCGCAGGGGAAAAAAGAGGTAAACGTAGATTTCTATAATCCCGATAAAAATGCCGATATGTATTACCAGACCTTTGAACTGAGACTTACAGATGACAGCGGCGGTTATGAAACAATTTATACATCCGGTCTTGTTGAACCGGGAAAACACATTAAGCACATAACACTTTCCCGGGGACTTGAAGCGGGTGTATATCAGGCCGTTATTCATGTTCAGCCTTATCGTATGAATGAGGAAAGAACACCGACGAATAACGCTGATATAAAAACAGAATTAATTGTCAAATAGGAGGAGTTTTCAGAAATTATAAAGACTCCGAAGAAAAAAGATCGGAGGAATTTAAATGAAAAAATTGTTATCCGTTATTATATCTGCCACTATGATAGTGATGATATCAATTACTTCATTTGCGGCTGAAAATTCAACAATAACACAGGATGACAGTGAAAAAACAAGCAGTATTACTGTTGATTATGATATGACGGAATCCTATGTAGTTACAATTCCTGCAAGTGTCAGTTTTACGGATACCGAAAAAAATATTGACAGACCTTTGCAGGTTGAAAATATCATCCTTAATGAGGGCAGAACATTGAAAATTAATGTTTCAAGCTTGAACAATTTCAAAATGAAAAACGGGGACTCGGAAATTGATTATAAGATGATGGTAAATGCCACTGAGATTCCGGAGAAAAATAATCAGGATGTATTAGTTATTAAGGCAGGAGAACGTTCGGGATGGGCTATTCTTCACTTTTTAACGGAGCTTTCAAAGGATAATGCTCTGCTTGCCGGAAGGTACAGTGATACTCTGACCTTTACTGTATCGGTCGTATAGCGGGAATTAAAAATGTAATGCAGGTTCGGGAATAGATTTTCAACCTACAAAAAACACAGCGGATATCCAAAAGTCCGCTGTGTTTTATTAATACACATAATTATTTATTTTACGGTGCGAAGGACAAAGCAGTTGAGTGCGAAAGCGACATATCAACAGTATCTGATGAAAGGGTATACTTGTATATTATTTTTCGGATTTCCTGCCAAACAGAAAATTCATATATTCCGTATTGTCCTTCATATTAAGGTATTTTTCGACAGTGATTATAAGCAGTAAGTCAAGCTGGTTGATTGATGTTACATCAGTTGTTGTTTCGACGATTTGCGTTTCGGGATACAGAAGTCTCACTTTTATTATTGCATTTATCTTTTTGCTGCCATTATCCAGACCGGAAACAACGATATCATATCCGTTCCCGAGATTTTTATAGATTACAAATTCCCCGTCCACCTTTTTAACAGCAAATCTGTACTCAAGCTCTGAGCATATATGAAGAATTTTCTTGCCCGGTTCATTATTTTTATTTGCCATAATATCCCATCCCTTATTTATTGAATCATAGGAAGTGTAGTTCACTTATTTAATTATAAGTCTGCTCCGGGAAAAAATCAATATTATGTTGAAAAAAATAAATTCCCCCGATCCTATGATTGAATCGGGGGAGATATCAAAGAATAACTCTATCAATTACGTTTTCTTTTTTTTGAGATAACAACCGCTGCACCACAGCTTGCAGCTGCAACGACTAACAGTATTAATACAGGCATATTATCTCCTGTTACCGGAAGTCCCTTATCCGGGTTGGTGCCACTATTGTTATCCGAACCATTGCTTCCGGGATTATCATTTCCGGGATTGTCATCCGGCACACTTCCCCGGTTGTCATCGGGAGTTGTATCGGACGGCTCGTTGCTGTCAGTATCGGAGGTTTCATCGGATATATCGGAATCTTCGCCCGGATCGTCTGCATTCTTAACAATCTGATATACAGAAAGGTGATCCGTCATAAATACGTAATAGCCGTCAATATATTCGGCATTCATATCCGTCTTTGTTCCGTCATCCTGAACCCACATTACCTTGCAGCCTTCCTCATCATAGGGGATAGAAACCTTAATGGTTCCATCGGGCTGAATGGCAACATTATCACTGTCTACAAGAGAGATATCAAATGAAGCTGCCACATCCGGATCACTGTCATAATCAATGTCAAGCGGTATAACTACAAGTGAAGCATCCTCGGGAATTACACCCTCTACAATGACCTGAGTTTCATCATCGGTAAGGACAATATCTGCTCCGGGTTCCTCGCTTGATTCCGGTTCGCTCGATTCCTCGGGAGTGCTTGACTCCGGCTCACTCGATTCCTCGGGAGTGCTTGACTCCGGCTCACTCGATTCCTCGGGAATGCTTGACTCCGGCTCGCTTGATTCCTCGGGAGTGCTTGACTCCGGTTCGCTTGACTCCTCGGGAGTGCTTGACTCCGGCTCGCTTGATTCCTCGGG
>CANQAJ010000041.1 GCA_947589365.1 uncultured Clostridia bacterium
AGTCAGCTTGCCGGATGCGGAGAATTTTATAACCGGTATTTGTCACTTAAAATCATTCAGAATCCCGGCTGCATTGTAAAATACATCCGTGCAGCATTCCTCAGAAATGAAAATGAATTAGCGAAAACAATCATGATTGATGTTTTTAGAGGTGTTATCCAAGAGCATATTTCGCCGGAGGACAGAATAGGTTTATTTGAATTGATATGCAGCCAAAATTTATATTTTGAAGAAAGAAAAACTGTGATAACGGATGCTGCGGTCGCCATTATGGAAGAAAACAGTGAAGAATTTGATGAATACTACGAGAAAATATGTCCGGAGCAAGATGTGATTTTTCGTTGCTGTTATGCCCGTTATCTTGAAAAAACCAATGACAGCGGCAGAAATAAAGAGCGTTTGATTGCTATGTGCGGCGACAGTTCAAAGGAAGTACGCCGCATCGTAACGGAAATTATCGGACAGCACAGGGAATATGAAAACGAGATATTATCAATGCTTTCCGCAAAAAAGCTTGCACTCAGAGAGACAGCCGTTGATATTATAAGCATATGGGGTGTGTCCGATTATAGCGAAAATCTTAAAAAAGCTGCGGACAGCGAAAAGAGTGCAAAGCTCGCAGACAAGATCAGAAATTTGCTTAGTACCTCTTTATCTGTCAGAAATGACGGCGAATTTGATCCAATCGCAATTGTTGAGGATATGCATAGCGGAAAAAGGGCAAAGAAAATCATGTGGCTTTATGCTTCTCCTGTTCCGCAGGTTCATTTCCAAAGCGGAGAAATTGCCGATGATAAATATATGCAGGCAATAATGCTTTGCTATGCAAATATGCAGACAGTGGGCAGAAATGATGGTGCAATACTGCTTGCGGATAAACTGAATCAGGATGAATTGTCTAAATTTGCTATGGAGATATTCTCAAAATGGCTGAGTGACGGTGCGGAGTCAAAAAAGAAATGGGCAATGTATTTTTCCGTAATTCACGGCGGAGATGTAATGGTTGAAACCGCACTTTCATACATAAAAGAATGGGCGGAGAATATGAGGGGTGCAATAGCCGCCGAAGCAGTAAAGGCAATAGCACTTAACGGAAGTTCACTTGCACTTATGACAGTGGATAACCTTGCACATAAATTTAAGCAAAAGCAGGTAAAGAAAGCCGCAGTTGAGGCAATGGACACAGCCGCCGAGGCACTCGGTATTACCGCTGATGAACTCGGTGATAAGATAGTACCCGACCTTGGTTTTGACGAGAATATGCAAAGAATATTTGATTACGGTATAAGAAAATTCAAAGTATATCTTACCCCTACTTTGGAGATTGAGGTATATGACGAAAACGACAAAAAACTGAAAACCTTACCTTCACCCGGCAAGAAAGATGATGAGAAAACGGCTAAGGCGGCTAATACCGAATTTAAGCAGATGAAAAAGCAGCTTAAAAATGTTATTGCTATACAGAAAATGCGTCTTGAAACCGCACTGTTTGCCGACAGAAGGTGGAATAAGGACAACTGGGAAAAGCTGTTTGTAAAAAATCCCGTAATGCACAGCTTTGCAATAGGGTTGATATGGGCGGCATATGACGGGGATAATGTGGTTCAGACGTTCCGATATATGGAGGACGGCAGTTTTAACACAGCGGATGAGGAAGAATATGAACTTACAGACAATGTAAAAATCGGTCTTGTACATCCGATAGACCTTGACGATAATACACTTTCCGCATGGAAAGAGCAGTTAAGCGACTATGAGATATCACAGCCGATAGAACAGCTTGAACGTAGGGTTTACAGTATAAATAACGAAGAAATAGGAAAACTTGACCTTAACCGTTTCAGCGGCAGAGAACTTAACAGTATGTCACTTTTAGGCAGAACCTCAAAATTCGGCTGGTCTAAGGGTTCGATACAGGATGCCGGAGGATTTTATATATTTTACCGTGAAGATGTTACCGAAAGAATTAAAAATCCTGACGGTACTGTAAGCCTCAAGGGAAATGCGGTTGAACTTCATTTCAGCGGTATGTATGTCGGCGGTGAAGATGAAAATGTAACAATAGAAAACGTGCGTTTCTATACCCCCGGAACAATACAGCACGGAAGTTATGTTTATGACGAAGCGGACGACAACAAAGCTATAATGCTTGATAAGGTAAATCCGAGGTATTTCAGCGAGATTTTAAATCAGCTTGAAGAAATAACAAGACAAGCGGAAAACAGTGTAAAAGAGTAAAAAATTTCCCTGCCGTATAATTGCGACAGGGAAGACATTATTCTAAATCATCTGTATCAATAACTCCCTCAAATACCTTAACTGCGTTGCCCTCCATTATCACAGTATCATCATCTTTGAATGTGTCTGTAAGAATACCGCCGCGAAGATGTACGCTTATGGGGGTGTTTCTCCTGCAATAGCCGTTAAGCACACTTGCGGCTGTTGCCGCACATGAACCTGTACCGCAGGCTAAGGTTTCTCCCGAACCACGCTCCCATACCCTCATTCGGATATTTTTGTCATCAATTATTTGTATAAATTCCGTATTAACCCTGTCGGGGAAAATCGGGTGATTTTCAAACATAGGACCGATTTTTTCAAGGTCTAAACTGTCAACATCATCTACAAATGTAACACAATGCGGATTGCCCATTGAAACAGCTGTGCAGAGATATGTTTTTCCGCAAACACCCAACGGCTGATTAATAAAGCTTTCGCCGTCATAAAGCATGGGTATATCCTTTGGTGTGAAAACAGCCTTTCCCATATCTACCTTTGCACTAATAAATTTGTCGTTTTCGCTTTCTATTTCAATGGTCTTTATTCCGCTTTTTGTATCAATTGTTACGACATTTTTGTGTGCATAATTATTGTCGTAAATAAATTTTGCAACACAGCGTATTGCGTTACCGCACATAGCACCCTCAGAGCCGTCAATGTTGAACATACGCATCTGTGCATCCGCCTTATCGGACGGGCATATAAGAACTATACCGTCCCCGCCTATTCCCTTGTGTCTGTCGGAAATTAAAATGCTTAAATCATTAGGATTATCAATTTTATATTCAAAGCAGTTAATATAGATATAATCATTACCTGCACCGTGCATTTTTGTAAAATGTATTTTCATGAAAATTCCTCCTCTGAATAAATACGGTAACTTTATTTTGATTATATCAGCTTTGAGTGAATTTTACAATAGTACATTATAATTGTGCATAAGAAAAAATTAAAAGGAGTTAAAAGCATATGGACGAAACCGTATTAAAAGTAAAAAGAAATGAAGGCAGGGGAGATATAAAAACCGCATTTATATTTTCATGCCCCGGACAGGAGGAGCTTAAAAGCGGATTGCTTGTAAACGGTCAGACGGGAAAAAACCTTGATATGATGCTTACAATACTGAACAAAAAACGACCGGATATTTTCCCCTCGACAAACCGTTATGACTACCGTATAACAAATTCATCGGAAATTGTACACTATAAGGCACTTGATAATCGCACAGAAGCAAAGCCGCAGGAAATAAATGCTCCCGAAAATCTCAAAAGACTAAAAGCAGATATAGTCGGATATGATTATGTCATAACATTCGGGAGATGTTCGGCAATTGGGGCGGAAAGTATAAAAGACGATACTGAATGTAAAAATACGATTTTCGTATATTCTCAGCACCTGTCCTTTCTGAGCCTTAATTCAAGCATAAAGACAGATATAGAAGGAAATCCGATAGAAAGGGGAAGTTCGGACGGAACATACAGACGCATAGAGGTTGTCGCCAAAAAAATACTTGATCAAATTACTGCTTCTGGAAAATAGAATAATATTCCTTTGTTTCCGCAATTCTTACAGTTTTGGATTTATGCTTTTGCAAAAGCCTTGTTATGGCATAAAGGTCAATCCATATTTCATTATCACATTCTTTCTGACTTTCGTCAAATATAAGCTCCATACCCCAATGCAGGTGCGGAGTTTCTATGTTATTGACATTTTCCTTTGCACTGTAGCCTGTTCGTCCCGCATATCCTATAACCTCACCGGCATGAACGGTCATGCCCTCTTTGAGGTCACAGTGATATGGGCGGTTCTGCCTAAGATGTGCATAGTAGTAATATCGCTTTTTGTCATTACTTCTTATACCTATTCTCCAGCCGCCGTATTGGTTCCAGCCCATACATTCTACAGTACCGTCCTCAACGCATATAATCGGGGTGCCGACCGCACACATCATATCATGTCCCATATGCTGTCTTTTATAGCCGTAGCTTCTTGACGCCCCGAAATCGTCAAAATCGGAAAAGGGAAAGGTTGCGGCAATGGGGGAGTAGCATTTCAGACCGTACTTCTTTTCGGATGTAATATTTTCACCCTCGCCGCTGTATTCGTTATATTCGCCCAGCATACCACCGAGTACGGCGGAATAGACCTGATTATAGTAATTATAATATTTCATATCCCCGGTTATGGCTTCTATTTTTTCTCCGGCTTTAAGTCTGTTTATGATATCATCCATGTCCTTGCTTGAATATCGCTTAAAATCACCGCCGTATTTTGCACCGAGATATGCAAGTACTTCTATCCAGTTAATATGGATATCCTCACCATAGGTATCTATATCAATATTCATAGCCTTTTCAATGGCAGGATAAGTAACGTTAAATTCGGCATATTTGATAAAGTCTTTTTTACCCGAAGATGCACCCGTAAGACAGAATATTGCGGCTCCCGAAAATATAAGAGAAGCCAAAATAATTGATAAAATTTTTTTCATCTGTTTCACCCGATAGATAATATGCGTAATTCTATAATAATATGATAAGGCTGCCCTGCTTAACTGTATATAGCAGGGCAGCCTCGGATTTTTATTTTATAATATTAAAACTTAATTTTTTCAGAGATATAATCATTGAGTTTATCAATTGCAATTCTTTCCTGATTCATTGTATCTCTATCACGGACGGTTACACAGTTATCCTCAAGGCTGTCAAAATCGAAAGTTATACACATCGGTGTACCTATTTCGTCCTGACGGCGGTAACGCTTGCCGATAGAACCGGTATCATCAAATTCAACCATAAAGTCCTTGGAGAGCTGCTCGTATACCTTTTCAGCCTGCTCGGAAAGCTTTTTTGAAAGCGGAAGAACGGCAGCTTTTATCGGAGCAAGAGCGGGGTGGAGATGAAGAACCGTACGTGTATCCTTTTCGTCAATTTTTTCCTCGTCATATGCTTCACAAAGAACGGCAAGGAAAAGACGTTCAACTCCGAGTGACGGCTCAATGACATACGGAATATATTTTTCATTTGTTGTCGGGTCAAAATATTCAAGACTCTTGCCGCTGGTATTGATATGCTGTGTAAGGTCGTAATCCGTTCTGTCCGCAACACCCCAAAGTTCGCCCCAGCCGAACGGGAAGAGATATTCAAAGTCTGTTGTTGCCTTTGAATAGAAGCAAAGCTCCTCGGGGTCATGGTCACGAAGTCTGAGATTTTCCTCACTTATTCCGAGAGAGTACAGCCAATCACGGCAAAAACTTCTCCAGTATGTGAACCATTCAAGGTCTGTTCCGGGTTTGCAGAAAAATTCAAGCTCCATTTGTTCAAACTCACGTACACGGAAGATAAATTTACCGGGAGTTATTTCATTTCTGAAAGATTTACCGATTTGTGCAACTCCGAAAGGAACTTTTTTTCTTGTTGTTCTTTGGATATTAGCAAAGTTTACGAAAATACCCTGAGCGGTTTCGGGACGAAGGTAGAGGGTGTCCTTGCTGTCCTCAGTAACACCCTGAAACGTCTTGAACATAAGATTGAACTGACGTATTTCAGTAAAATTATGCTTGCCGCAAACGGGGCATGGGATATTCTTTTCATTTATATACTCTGCAAGCTGCTCATTAGACCAGCCGGCAACATTTGTTCCGTCAAAATCCTCAATAATATTATCGGCTCTGTGTCTTGTTTTACATTCCTTACAGTCCATAAGCGGATCGGAAAAACCGCCGAGGTGACCCGAGGCAACCCATGTCTGCGGATTCATAAGAATAGCGGCATCAAGACCGACGTTATATTTATTTTCCTGCACAAATTTCTTAAGCCATGCATTCTTAATATTATTTTTAAGAGCCATGCCGAGAGGACCGTAGTCCCATGTATTTGCAAGACCACCGTATATTTCTGAGCCGGGATATACAAATCCTCTGTTTTTACAGAGATTTGCAATAGTATCAAGATTTTTTTCCGTATTTTTCATTTTTTTATCCTCCAATTAAAATCATATACACTATTCTATCATTTTTTTACGGATACTGCAAGACATAATATAAAAGTCTGTCAAATTGTATCAGGGATTTTACAGAGGTACTGTCCGGCGGACTCCCGAAGCTTGTCGGCAGCGGCAATGCCATGAATGATACGGATAGTTTTACGCTTAAACAGCCGTCAGCTGACTGAACAATGAGGAGCCGACCGACATAAAGCTGTAATGATTAGTTAAAAAACCGTTATCAAGCTTTTCTTGATAACCGAAAGCACCTGTCAACAGAGTATGACTCTTGTTGGCAGGTGCTAATTTTTGTTGTCGTGCATGGCACTCGAATAGGTTGTAAAAATTGCAATTAACGTAAGACATGAATACAGAAAGTATAAAACAAAAAAACTGCACCCGAAAAAATCGGATGCATATAAAAATGGGGGAGGGCGGATTCGAACCACCGAAGCCGAAGCAACAGATTTACAGTCTGCCCCATTTGACCGCTCTGGAACTCCCCCGAAATATAAAGCTGGTGGACAGACTCGAACTCCCGACCTGCTGATTACAAATCAGCTGCTCTACCAACTGAGCTACACCAGCTTATTTTTTCCCGCCGTTTTCCGACGGCTTTATTATAATACCACATAACCGAACATTTGTCAACAGTTTTTTTTATTATTTTTTAAAAAAATTATATCACAATAATTAAGATAAGAATTACGGAAATAAGCAGTCGAACACAGGCATAATACACCTTTTATGTCGGATAAACAATACGGCACTATAATTCAGATAACATAATCATTTTCATATTTTTCCTTTTGCATATCAAGGATATCCTGTAGGGTTATACTATATAAATAATCACAAATAACCTTCTTCAAGCCTTGCCATACGGGCAGAGTGGCACAATCCGCACTGCGCGGACATTCAACAGGGTCGTGGTCAAGGCAGGCAACAGGTGACAGACTCCCCTCCGTAAGAATAAGGATATCGCCTACGGTATATTTATCGGGAGATTTGGCAAGCTTATATCCTCCCTGATATCCGCGGTTTGTGCTGAGGATATCCGATCTGTTAAGAACAGGAACAATCTGTTCAAGATATTTTTTTGATATGTTCTGACGTGCGGCAATATCCTTAAGTGCAATATAGCCGTCATTTTGGTGTTCGGCAAGATCCAAAAGCATACGGAGGGCATATCGTCCCTTTGTTGAAATTCTCAATTAAAATACCTCCTTGTTTATTTAACGCTAATACCATATTATCATATGTTTAATAGGTTTTCAAGAGTAAATATGTACAGAGGGGAGAATATTTTATGAACAAGATAATTTGTAAATCAGCCTTGTACGAAAATCCCGTATATGGTATACTATAATTGCTATTGATATTTTATAAGCAGAAATACTGAGTATGCAAAAGAATATATGTGCAAAGGCGGAGATAGAATGAATACGGAAAAGCTTGACAAATTGGCTGAATTATTGCTTGATACCGGAAAACGAAACAATTTGATAAATTTCAGGGATACAAAAACAGGGACAGCAGAGGTTTTGCTGCCGGCGGCGGACGTGCTTTTTGAAAAAATTGACGGTGATGCGACCTTTGAGGTTTATGACCCGAAAATTACAGAGGAGGATGAAACGGAGGATGCTCCGGAAACCGAAAGTATACAGATTAAAAATGAAGAAACAGACGAAAAGTCAGCATATCTTGCCGAATATTCACCTAAAATAAAAAAGCAGAGCATGATACTTTTGTATAATTCTGCTGCAAACCCGCTTACCGCATTAAAGAATATAGATAAGAAAACAAGGGAATTTATGGAAGAAACAGGTGTAAATGTTGCATATATGGCATTCGGGTTCATTAATTGGAAGGAAAGTGAATCGTCAGATGTTACATACAGTGCCCCGATACTTCTTGTACCTGTACGGTTCAGTCAAAGCTCGGCGGTTGATCCGTATTATATAAAATCCGCCGAGGATGATATAATAGTAAATCCCACATTTGCGTACAAATTGGATGCGGAGTTCGGGATAAAGCTTCCCGAATACAATGACGAAGGTCTGACGGAATATCTTGAAAAGATAAAGAAAATAGTTGAAAAACTACAGTGGTCAGTATCGTCGGAGTGTAAGATCGGAATTTTCTCTTTTTTGAAAATCAATATGTACCGTGATCTAAAGGATAACAAGGAGATAATCTTAGCTAACAAAAATGTCCGTCAGATTCTCGGTGAGCCTGATAATTCTTGTCCCGAAAGCGAAAACGTAAATAATACGGAAGAATTATTGACGGATTTACATAGTGTTGTAGATGCGGATTCAAGTCAGGTTGAAGCGATAAAAATGGCAAAATCAGGGAAAAGCTTTGTTTTGCAGGGACCCCCGGGAACAGGAAAAAGTCAGACAATTACAAATATTATTGCAGAATGTCTGAGTGACGGCAAAAAGGTATTGTTTGTTTCTGAAAAGCTTGCCGCACTTAATGTAGTATATGATAAGCTGAAAAATGTCGGTCTTTCGGAGTTTTGCCTTCAGCTTCACAGCCATAAGGCTAATAAAAAGGATATTATAGCGGATATCTGTCATACGCTCCGCACAAATAAGAGTACGGTATCATCAAAGGCTGACAGTGAAATTGCAATAAAGGAGCAGGTACAAAAGCAGCTGGACGAATATGCCGCCGAGCTTCATAAGCAGCATCCCGTCATTGAAAAGAGCCTGTTTGAGCTGTATGAAGCCTTTTCTTCGGTAAGGTCTGCACCTGATGTAGAATGGGCAATACCACAGCTCACGGAAAAAGGAGAAAGGTATCTCGCCGAGGCTGTTCGTCTTTTGGAGCAGTATACCGAATATATTCCGTCGGTGGGCTATAATTACAAAAATAATCCGTGGTACGGATATATAAAAGGGTCTGCTTCATATCAGACAAAAACGGATATAAAGAATAATCTCACTGCCACAGTAAATCTTATGCAGTGTGTGCAGCCTGTTTTATATGAGATTTCCGAAAAATACGGTATGCCGTGTACAAATATTGAAACGGCACATTTTTGCAGTTCGTTTTTCCGGTTTGCCGCTGATTCCCGAATAATCACACCGTCTTTGCTGAAAAAGGATAATTTTGATATTACATATTCCGCATTGAAGAATCTGCAAATACAGGGAAATGATATACTCTCGGGTAAATCTGTAATTGAAGAAGAATATGATGAGGATATTTATAAAATCAACGGTTCGGAATACAATAAAAAGCTTACAAGAGAATTTAGCGGAGTTTTTTCAAGGCTTTTCGGTTCCGAATACAGACAGATGATAAAGTCACTGAGATTGTGCAGAAAAAACGGTAAAAAGCCCTCATACAGTGAAGCGGTTGAGATTACCCGAAAACTTGCCGATTACCGGCAAAAACAGGAAGAATTTGCTAAAACAGAAGCTCCGATAAAATCTCTTGTCGGCTCCGGATATAAAGGTGTACAGACCGACTGGACTTATGTAATAAATCAGATGAATATACTTAAGGCTATGCTTTCAAGGGGTATTTCACTTGGCAGGCTGCCCGAATATGCTGATTTTGAATCGGAACGCAGCAATTTTTCGGAATATGCGGACAGACTTGACCGTGCATTCTCAAGCTGTGATGAAGCCGCATTGGATAATGCCGCCGTATATTTTGACAGCTCTGTCTTTAATATATTTACGGATGATTGTTCAAAGGTACAGATAAAGTGTAACGATTGCCTGAATGTATTTGATGAGCTTGATAACTGGAGTCATTTTGCCGCTCTGCTTTCCGGGCTTGAACAAATGCAGGTCACTCCATATATAGAAGCTGCGGTTGACCGTAAAGTTCCCGAAAAATTTATTGTAAATTCATTCAGAAAGCAGTTTTATTTTCAATGGATACATAGAATATTATCCGAATCGCCCGTTGTTTCCGCGGCAGACAGAATTTCTCAGGATAAGGCGGTACGCACATTTTCGGAAAAGGATAAGGAGCAGTTTGAAATAAACAAGGCAAGGATACGTGCGGAGCTGTCGGAAAAGCGTCCCTCTTTGAGTATGATAGCACCGGGAAGTGCGGTTGCGGTATTGCTGCGTGAGGGGGAGAAAAAGAGAAAGCAAAAGAGTATACGTACCCTGCTTGCGGAAACAGGGGAGCTTGTACAGTGCATAAAACCGTGCTTTTTGATGTCACCGCTAAGCGTAAGTACATTTCTTGCATCCGACTCCGTCAGGTTTGATGTGGTTGTATTTGATGAGGCTTCACAGATATTCCCACAGGATGCAATCGGAGCAATATACAGAGCTGAACAGTTAATTGTTGTCGGTGACTCCAAACAGATGCCGCCGAGTAATTTTTTCAATGCCACGGTTGAAGAAAATGATGACGAAGAAGAAACCGAGGAAATAAAGGACTTTGAATCCATTTTGGATTTATGCTCGACCTTTATGCAGCAGCTCCGCCTGCGTTGGCACTACAGAAGCCGTTATGAGCAGCTTATTACATTTTCAAATAAAAATTTTTATGATAATGACCTTGTAACATTCCCGTCTTCAAAAACAGATGCTGACGGAATAGGAGTTGACTATTACCGTGTAGACGGTGTGTTTGACCGTAAGTCACATACAAACCGCAGGGAAGCAGAATTTATAGTTGACCTTATATATAAGAATATTGAAAAATATCCCGACAGAAGCTTAGGTGTTGTAGCGTTCAGTGTTGCTCAGCAGAATCTTATAGATAAGCTTTTGTCAAAACGCAGACAGAGTATGCCCGATAAGGAATACTTCTTCAAGGATGACAGGAGAGAGCCGTTCTTTATAAAGAACCTTGAAACCGTTCAGGGTGATGAACGCGATACGATCATATTCAGCGTTGCATACGGAATTGACGCACAGGGTAAACTTCTGCATAATTTCGGACCGCTTAACCGTGCGGGGGGAGAGCGGAGACTGAATGTTGCGGTTACCCGTGCAAAGGATAATATACAGCTGGTATCTTCCATGCATTACAGTGATATTGATTTGGGAAGGACCTCGGCGGAGGGGGCAAGGCTTCTTCGGGAATACCTTGATTATGCCGAAAACGGAGATATAGCATTAAAACGTGCTGAAGGTGTAAATGATTATGATAAGTCGGAGACTTGTTTTGAAACGGAGATATGTGAATTATTACGCAAATATAATTATTCTGTTGATACACAGGTCGGCTGTTGCGGATTTAAGATTGATGTTGCAGTGAAGAAGCCTGACAGCTCAGATTATGTGCTTGCAATCGAATGTGACGGTGCAGACTATCATTCATCAAAGAATGCACGTGACCGTGACCGTCTGCGTCAGGAGATACTGGAGCGTATGGGCTGGAAATTCTACCGTATATGGTCTACAGACTGGTTCCGCAACAGAAACGGCGAACAGATGAGACTTTTAGAGGCTGCGGCAGAGGTTATACAAAATCCCGCAAAGGAAGAAGCTGTACCGATTGAAGAGGTAAGTGCGGATGTTGAAAGCTTTGAGGAAACAGCCGAGGAAAGGAAGTTTTCATTTCCGCCGTATAAGGCGGCTGATATAGAAAATCTCAGCAAAAAATATCTCCCAAAGAATTTCAGAGGAATGGTAAAAGAAATACTTGAGGTCGAAGCACCGCTTTCCGAAGATTTTCTTCTCAAAAGGACAGTTCAGTATTTCGGCAGAGAAAAGGTAACAAATGTAGTTGAGCAGAGATATGAGGAAATTATGACGGGATGTGAAACAGACGGCATTATCCGCCGCGGCGGTTTTCTTTATCTCAATAATGACAGTGCCGATAAAATACAATTCCGCTGTGAGGGAGATATCGAACGTGAGGTAAAGCAGATTGCACCCGAGGAGCTTGGTGCAGGAATGCTTGAAATCATAAAGCAGAATGTATCTATTGACAAAAACAGCCTGTACCGTTATTTAGGAAGTCAGTGCGGAATGAGTCGTGTTACAAAGGCGGCGGGTGCATATTTTGATACAGCACTCGGCACAATCGAAAATTTCATTGAAATTACTGACGGACAGATTGTATTAAAATAATACAAATCGAATATTTGTATTATCGGGAGGTATGGAAGTGTGAAAATGTATGATAATACTCCGCAGACAGAGCTGATAAAGAAGCTTGATGTCAGCGGATACGGTTGGTGCAGAGAGGCTGTACTGGTGTATGTTAAAAACGGCAGAGGGGTACTGAAAAGTCTTATCGGAAAAGTTGATGAAAATTCTCAATACAAAGCCTCCTTGCTTCTGAACAATAAACAGCTGATTTACGGAAAGTACCCGATATGCCCGACCTGCAGTGCCATGCTTGCGAGGGGTTATGGTATAGAAAATGCGGATTGTATAGAGATAGAGCAGATAAGAAGCAGGATAAATTCGGAATATATTTCAATTGAAAATTCCGTTGAGGATTTAAGTCCTATAACAGGACTTCTGAAAAGCGGCTATTATGTTATAGCGGACGCACCGCAATACCCGACTGCCGGAGATGAACATTTCTTTGCAAATGTTCCGGATGAGCTTACGTATAGGCAGTCTGCCTGTGATGAGTATTACATCCGCAAATACCTCTCTGTTCTTTGGGGACATCCGGCATATATTTATCCCACACAATCAAACAGCCGTCTTAATCCCGACAGGGCGTATGAATATTTTGGGATAATAGATAAGCCTTGCTCACCGAGGGCGATAGCACTGTATAATTACGGATTTATAAGTGCATTGCTTGACGGTCATCATAAGGCTTATGCGGCTGCCCGAAAGGGCTGTATGCTTCAATGTCTTGTAATAATACCGTTGACGATACATATTTGCAACGGGCGGGAATTCGCCTGTTTTTCCGATATAAAAATCCCCATGTCGGAGCTGCCGCTTTATTGTAAAAGCAGGAATGGGAGATATAAGAATATTCTTAAACCGAAAATTACGGCGAATAAAAAAATACCCGAGAATAATTTCACATTGAGATATCCCACAATAAAGGAATTGGCTGAATATTCTCTGATAGATCCCGAAAGGAACGGAATGACCGTTGAGGAAGCGGCAGAAAAATGGATGCGGGAGGATATGGAAAGACTTGAAGCTCTTATCGTTTATCTTGCACGTACAATGCCCGAAAAAGCCTTTGGCATCTGCCGAAATATCGTTAAATCGGAAAACGCCAATGCGGATGCACTGAGTGTGGCTTTCCGAATATTACTTAATGATAAAACACCCGAAACGGAGCAGCTTTTTATAGATTATATTGTTGAAAACGATTCGGGCGGCGAATGTTTGGATATAGTAAATTCCTATTGGAATAATTAAATCTGAAATATTAATTTTAAGGATGTGCTGTTATGTCAAAAACTCTTTCTCAAGAAACGAAAAACTTAATTTATTCTTACCTTGATGCTTCATGCAATTTGTACGGATTAATTCCGATAAAGAAAATTTTCGGTATTTATAACAGTCAGAACGAGCCTGTAAGCGAGGAAGACTTTGCTGAAGTTATATCGGACATTGATTTCGATAATGTATTTTACTATTTTATAGGACATGAAGATATATTTGAAGATGCCGAAGAAACAAGGATAACGGATAAGGTGCTTGTTGCCGAGTATATTCTTATAGATGGTTTTGAGGATTACTTCTATATGCGGGAAATGCAAATGGGGATAGACTATTACGTACCCGAAAAGAAACAGCTGCTGAAATATGCAGATCAGTATTATTTTGAGAAAACACCCGAATTTATAAGCGTGAGGGCATTTTTCAGAAATATGCCGGATGTTGACAAAGAAACAGCCGATTCTATAGCGGAAGATATAATGCTGGTAATGAGCTTGGAAATTAATCCGTATCAGTCATGCTTTAATGAGGCTTACGTAAGGAATTTGAAATTCAATCAACAGCAGGAGGATGAATTAAGGATGTTGTTGTATGAACTTAACAGAAAGGTAAGAAAGAATTATTATTGCGGACATAATCTTGATGAGATTGACCAAATGTGATTTTATTGATATTCAAGGTCTGTCAATACATAAAAGAATAAAGTCGAAGCCCTGTATCGGAAATAACCGGAACAGTGGCTTCGACAAATATCTGAGCAGCTATGAACGACTCAAAGTAGTCTGTTTATGGTCATATAAAAGCTCTTCTACCTCCGTCAGAGTAAGTTTATGCCTGATACCGTACAGTATAATGGAATCACGGGGATCTTTGACATAAAGCGGAGATTCCTTAAGAGCGAGAAGTAATGCCCTTGTTTCCCTTTCGTCTGCTTTCATGCCTATACAGAGCTTTATCAGAGTATCTCTTCCGGGATTTTTTTGTTTGCCGCTTAATATATGGTGTATATAGCTTCTGTCAACATTTGATTTGTTTGCCCATTCGGTCACCCCCATATTTTTCTTGTTAAAAACAGCATTGATAGCATCCTTGAAGCTGAGCTTTAAAAAGCTTTCCCGATTTTCTGTGAGATACTGTTCGATCGGGACATTTTTCTTTAAAATACTGTTTAACTCATCTGTGGATTTAATTTTCATCTTCTGACATCCTTTCATAAAAATTAAAGTTACGACCACTTGCCGAGAGCCTTAAGTGACTGCATTTTGCGTTGGCCGTCTATTGTTTAATAATTCTCTTTCTGCTATTATTTTATAGAGAATTATATTATTATAATACCATAGTTTTTTAAGAAAAGGAAGATTAAAATGGATATAAACGAAAATTTTTTGCTTTGGCAATTTGATGAATTGAAAAAGATTAATGATAACACCGAGCTTGTAATCAATAAAAGCACTGAACAGCTTATGATCAAGAAAATAATGCATGAAAGCGAGTATGAAATTCATAAAGAGCTTTGTTCGATTAGGCACAGAAATTTATTAAGAATATATGATGTTATATCGGACAGCGGAATATGCACGGTTCTTGAAGAATACATAAACGGTTCAACGCTGAGTCAGTACTGTGAAAGATATCAGCTCAGCAATATGCAGATTGTTGATATAGTTCTACAGCTTTGCAGCGGACTCAGTGTATTGCATGAGAAGAATATAATACACAGGGATATAACGCCTACAAATGTGATGATAGATAATTACGGAACGGTAAAAATAATTGATTTCGATATTTCGAGAATAACAAACGATACTTCAAGGCATGACACGCATATCCTCGGAACGGAGGGTTTTGCCGCCCCCGAGCAGTACGGTTTCAGACAGTCGGGACCACAGACAGACATCTATGCTGTAGGTGCTTTGATAAACTATATGAAAAAGGGCAAAACACTTGATGAGGAACAGTTGGATGATGAAAGCTGTCTGACGGACATAATGAAAAAATGTATAGAATTTGACCCCGAAAAAAGATATGAAAATATAAATCTTCTCATAGACGATCTTGAAAAATATAAAGCTTATCCGGATAAAAGAATAAAATCGGCAAAAGGGAAAAGGGATTTGCTGATAAGCAGGCTCATTCTCGGTTTGCCCGGAATAAAATCGAAAAAAACATCCCGTAAGGTATTTGCGATAACCTGTTATATATTATTCATTATTTATGTATATTCAATATTCAGTCAACCGGAAAATACTTCCCGGTTCTATCAGGGAATAGTAATACAGGTATTTGACATTATAATACCTTTTTTCTGTTTCTCGAATTACCTGTCGTTTCAGGAAAAAATCTTTACAAACTACAGTATTTCTTCCAAGAGAACCGCTTTCAGACTTTTAGGTGCAATAAGTATCGTTGTCGGTTCATTCTTATCTTCAATGATAAAATAATATAAATATGTGGTTTTACAAACCACCAAAACCTCCGAAATTTAGTATATTATGGTAATATACTAATTTATGGAGGTATTTATTATGAAAATGAATGGTGTAACGATCAGATCCGTTGAGGAGCTGAAAAGAAATTTTGCAATCGACGATTTAGTGGATGAGTATTTCAGCGGAGCTTTGGAGTTTTTCCTTGAAGATATAGGTGATACCGAGGGATACAGAAAAATCCGTAATATCGATAAAAATAATGCCTATCTCCTCATAAGGCTTTATGAAATACTCGGTATTCCCACCGAGCTTTCCGAGGAGGAGGTCAGAAAAATTTCTTGAGAGATATTATTCTCTCCATAATTTCGGCAATTTCCACTGCTTCGCTTTCCGACAGCCCGTATAAAGCATTTTTTATTCTTTCGAGTGCTTCGTTATTTGTAGGCTTGATATCCGCAGATATATCAAGCAATTCGGGCAGAGGTACCTTAAGCCCGGTTGATATTTTATAAAGAGTATCAAGGGTGGGGCATCTTTCCCCCCGTTCTACTCTGCCAAGATAGGCGGGGTGCATTTCGGAAGCAAGTGCAAGCTCTTCCTGACTTAATTTTCTTTGGGTTCTGAATTTCTGTATTCTTTTTCCGATCAAATGGGAGATGTCTTTACGATCTATATCCATAGCAAATCCTCTTTCGTTAATATATGTACAATTCTAATTTAAGGGTTTTTGTATGCTATTTCAACGACATATAGGATATAAATATTATTAACTATTTATTTACATTTATGCTGTAATATGTTATAATATAAATAATAAAGGAGATGTTATGACTATGTTTTGCAAAAAATGCGGAAAAGATATACCGGCGGGGAATATGTTCTGTAATTATTGCGGTACGAGAGTCGATTCAAACGATAGAGATTTCAGCAGTCAGAATACGACAAACAGTTTCGGAAAATCAGATGAAGGGGGACAGAATGTCAGATTCGGATTTAGTGAAGATGTTGTATCTGCCAAAAATAATCAGAATTTAAAAATCGGGCTGATAGCAATCGGAGTCATTATTCTGATTTGTATTATCATCAACCTTTTAGGCAATCATCGGACTGAGGATAATACAGAAATGGAAAGTACTGACGGAAGTAACATCAGTTCTTCAGAAAATTTGAGTGAACCCTCGGGTGCTCATTCGATAAAATACGACCCCCCCGGAGGTCCGCTGCGTCTTGGGGAAAGCGGTTATTTTTCCGATAATTCGGTAGCATTCAGCCTTGATGTAGAAAAAGTATCCGTGGAAAAAAACTACGGCTATACTGATGTTTATGTTTATTGCAGGGTTACAAATATTTCGTATGAAACGTGTGAATACAATCCGATTTTTGATGTAAATCTCGAAAACAACGGAGTAATTGCTACCTGTGGATATTCGGAAAATTCAGGAAAGAGTCTGGTGTCGGGGAAAACTATAAGCGACAAGCTTTCTTTCCATTTCGATGAAGATGCCGATACGGACATAGATAA
>CANQAJ010000042.1 GCA_947589365.1 uncultured Clostridia bacterium
GTTACAAAATTAGAAGAGGATATTGCAAATAATATATATCCAAATGGTAGCGTTGAAATTATGCATACAGAGAATAATGAAGGAATTGTGTATAAATATGGTTATAAAGACCAAGGAAGGATTCCAACAGAATTTATTCATTCAGGATATGCATTACTTGGCGTTGCCCCCGCAGATGATAATGCCAAATTGATTGAACTTAACAAAAAACATAAGGAGGATTTAAACAAAATGAATGAATTAGAAATTAAAGCTCTTGTTTCACAGGTTGTTGATGAAATGTCTAACCATACCTCTGAAATCAATAAGTGCAAAGAAGAATGTGCGGCTAAGATTGCAGAAGCAAATCAGGCTCTTGAACAGGCAATTAGTGAAAAGAATGAAATTGAAGCAAGTTCCCAGGAGATTCAAGCTGCTCTTGAGAAATTACAGGCTGAATTGCAGGATTTGAACAAGAAATATGAGGAACTTTGGGAAGAGAGAAAAACTCTCGAAAAGGCATTAGCGGAAGCCCAAGCAAAAGAGAGGCTTAATGAGATGAATTCTGCTATTGCCGAATTTACAGATGAAGAAAAGGCATATGCACAGGCTGAAATTGATGCCTTTAATGCTGACCCTATTACTTCTGAGGTTAATTCAGTAGTAAACAAGATTTGGGAAGGCATTGGTAAGGCTGCAAAAGAAAAAACTGTTGCCGAACAGAATTCTGCTAATGATACGGTAGAAGATATTTTTAGTGAAGTTGGATCTGCTTCTATTTCCAAGGAAGATATAAATATTTTCTAATAGAAAAAAATATTTTTGAAAGGATGGAAAATAATAATGATTAAATGGCATACACGATATGCCAAATAGTCCGCTATAAAACGAAAGTATTATAGTGCTTCCCTTTGAATTGCTGGGACACCCTTATAGTCTTTCTACTACAACATAGTGATGAAATAAACACAAGTGTGAATGTTTGAAAAAAGAAAGAATTGGGCAATCAGCAGCTAAGCTCCGAATAGGAGAAAGTTCAACGACCATCCCTGGAATGGGAGTAGGATTATAAGCGATTGATAATCCGAAGTGGAGGGCATCTAAACTTATATATTAAGCAAGCAGGATGAAGATATGGTCTTGTCTCATATGAAAGTATGAGAGATTTTTAATCTACTCGGTGTAGCGAACCGTATATTGTTAATTTGTCATAACTAATATATGGAAGATGTTATATGAAACGTAAAGAGGAATGTGTATTTTTAAAAGAGGTTGAAGAACATAATAAGAACATAGAAGTTGTCGGAAAGTTTATTAATACAAGAACAAAGATAGATGTGCGTTGTAAAATTTGTGGATATGAATATAAAGTTTCTCCAAATTCATTGTGTAGGGGCGTAGGATGTCCGAAGTGTGTAGGACTTGCCAAGAAAACAACGGAAGAATTTAAAAATGAAATGTATTACATAAACCCAAAGATAGCGGTACTTGGTGAATACACCAATAGCAAAGGAAAAATTCTTGTCAGATGCAAAGATTGTAATAATGAATGGTATTCTACTCCAAATTCCTTGTTGTTTGGGAGAGGTTGTGGAAAATGTTCAGGACATTTAAGAATAACAAATGAGGATTTCATTAAAAAAATGAATGTTATACACCCAAAAATTCAAGTTATAGGTACTTATAAGAATAACCACACAAGAGTAAAGTGTTTTTGTAATAGGTGTAAGAGATATTTTTATGGAATGCCGCACTCTATGATTAATGCAAAAAGCGGTTGTTTGTATTGTTCAAAATCAAATTCAAGAGGAGAAATCGCAGTACTCGATTGGCTCACAAAGAATAATATTGAATTTATTAAGGAATATAGGTTTAAAGAATGTAGAAACAAATATCCATTGCCATTTGATTTTTATTTGCCAAAAAGAAATACAATAATTGAATTTGATGGGAAACAACACTACGAAAAGTGCGATTATTTTAATGGAGAACTTGGTTATTTGCAAACAATAAATAATGATAGAATTAAAGATAGGTTTTGCAATAAAAATAAAATTAATTTAATTAGAATCCCATATTGGGAGATTGATAATATTGATACGATTTTAAATGACAAATTAACAATTTAGCAAAAACAACGTAAAATTGAAACTCTTGGGATGTTAGTCACCGCAAAGGTTAATCCCATTTTAACGCATACGGCTGACGTAAAGAATTATAGTTTCCTAAAGAAAGATGATGAACTTTATCTAATTGCAAATACAATTACCGGTGATGATGCCTATAAAGAGGATGTCGTTACTAAAAAGGGCGATTACCTGAATGGTTTTCTTGTAAAGGCTTGGGACGGTCAAAAACTTGTTATTGACGCTAAACATATTCAGGATGAGCTTACAAACCTTAATGTAAATGATAAACTTGAAGCTCAGGATGATGGTACTTTAAAGAAAAACGATGGTGGAGTAACCGGTACATATTTTGTTGTAACTGATAAGGATGTGACTTTAACCGGTGCTGCTATTAAGGCAAAGGTCGTTGCTTCTGATAAGGGGGAATAAATAGGTCTGATTTATCAACTGTTGCGAAAGTCCCCGAACAGAATCAGACCTTATTGGGCAATGTAAAAGTTTCAGATATGGTTTCCGAAGATACTTATATTTCTTTTGATGGTAGTGTTATAGGAACACTTAAATTTGTCAAGGAATTCAAAGAATTTAATTTAGCTAATGAAAGTGAACAAAAGGGTAACTATTTCCCTATTACTTTATCAAATTCTGGAAACAAAATGACTTTAAAGAAAAACGGTTTGGCATCCGAGGGAAAAACAGATATGACATTTGATAAGGATATTATTTTTAGAGTTGCTTCCAAATCGGATGTCTATTCTATAGATGTTGATGGTCAAGAAGTCATTAGTCTGAAATTTACCAATGCCACTCTTGAAACAGAGTGATTTATAAATTTATAGAAAGGAATTGTAATAGATATGAATACTTTTGAAATGAATAATGTTCGTAGAGATTCCGATAACTACAACGGTAAGATTACAAAATATTCTCCTGTTGTTGAAGTATTTGCCGCTATGGTAAATGGCGAGTCTCTTGATAAATTCGGCAAGAAAGCGGATGTTGCTGTAAATTATATTAAAGATTTAGGTGTCAAGGCTAGTAGTGATAATTCGGTTATTGCTGCTAATGCTGCCGCTGAATTAAATACCCTTAGACGTTTTGTAGTTGAATCTCCTGTTATGGAGGAAATTAAACTGCTTGGAATATTCGGTACATATCAGCATGTTGGTTATGATGAAACAATTGAACGTGAAGTTTATAACCATGTTGGTGAGCGTTCTCGTGAGCAGGCTGCCGGTGGCGATGTTGTATTCCCTATGACCACTAAGGTTACTTATCCTGTTCCTACATTCACAATTTCCGGTGGTTATGCTGTTGATTATCGTAGGGTTGCCCTTGGAGATATGAGCAGGGAAAATGAAGGTCTCGCACAGGTAAAAACTGATATTCTTAACAATGCTAAGTTAGCTGTTGTTCAGAAAGTATATGATGCCATTAAGAATGCTACCGGCGTTAAATATATGCTTGAAACAGCCGGTCTTACTAAGTCGGCTGTTGATAATGTTTTAACAAAGGTTCGTAGAAATGGTCGTCCTACCATTATTGGTGACTATGCAATCATCTCTCAGTTTACTCCTTGGGCTGGTTATGTTGGTACTATAAACACTAATACTATTACCGGTATTTCCGAAAAGGCTATGAATGAAATTGCTCAGAATGGTGCTTTATCTATGTATAATGGTGCTGTTCTTGCTGAAATGGAGAATCCGTACAATGAGTACAAGCTAAATACAAAAGGCGATAACTTTGAAACTCTGCTTCCTGCCGGTCTTGCTTTCGTTATACCTACCGGTGCTAAGTCTCCTATTGCTACGTACTCTCGTGGTGGTCTAACTTCTCAGACCGGTAATGATATTAAGACTGGTAAGATTCTCACCAGATTTGATATTGAGGTTGGTTGTGATGTTGCAAAGGGTCGTGAACATCAGATAGGTGTTATTTATGATACCAATGTAGGGGGCTTAGACTAATATATAAAAAACATATAGGTAGGGTTTAGATTGCCTATCCCCTACCTATTTTTATATAAGGAGAGCCATATGGAGAATAAAGAAAAATTTTACTGCTATTCTTTGAGGCTTTTTCATTATATCTCCGCATTTGGTGAGAAATGTTATGCTTCTAAGATAAACACATCAAGCGGTAAACGCTATTGGGTATTTAAAAAATCTAATAGGTTAGATAGAATTATTGATTCTTATAATGATATAAAACATACATTTAGTTGAAATCTATAAATAATAGTTGAAATGAGGTATTGAAAAAAAATGGCAGAAACAAAAAATAATGAGCAGGTTGAATTAAACCTTGAACAAAAGGTTACTGTAAAAAATATTGCCGGATGGACTGTTGGTTTTGCCAGAATTGATAGTATTGGTGATGTTACTATTACTGCTGATGGCAGTACAAAACTAACCCGAAATGAAATTATTGCACAGGTTCAGAACGGAAATAGATTGTTCACTGGTGTTAATGGTGATGGTGGTCACGCTACTCTATTCATTGATGATGCGTTAACTCGTAGAGAGGTTGGATTTGATAGTGAAGATGGTAAAGAAAAACAGTCAGTTTTTAATGATGATGTTGTAAAACAGATGTTTGCTGTAAAAGGTCAACCAACTTTTGAGAAGGTTTTACGTGAAACAATTAAAACAAGGGCTGAAAAGTATGCTATAATTCAAGCCATAAAAAGATTAAAAATAAATGATTATAGTAGAATTCGACTTGTTGAAGATTATACCGGATTTAAAGTACAGTAAATGAAATGGAGGTAAATATGGCTAATACAACTGCACAAGAAGTATATGATAGCTTTGAAGCCTCATTCCAAGACAAAAGTATTATTCCGGAAACATTAGAATTTGAGTGGTTGCGAAAAGCAGTTGCAAGATACTCAATAGAACTTGACCCTCTTTCTTTTGATGAAGATAGCCTTAGTTTCAATGAAAAACTTGATAGATATGTTGTAGATACTCTTGCCGCATTTATGAAGCAAAGTTATCAAGAGCGTGAGGTTTCAAAAGTAAACAAAAGAGTTTCTATTGTCGGAAAAGATATTAGTATTGATGGTAATAACGGTTCTAAGACCGCTGCCAGAAATGAATTACAATACGATGAGAGTAAATCTGCTCAAATGATTGACAATCAAAAACCGACCGCTTATGTGTAAGGTGGTGGGTTTATGTCAAAAGAATGGTACTTACTTAAATCCCCACATTCACAGCTTAGTGGTTTTGAAAATGATGCTTTAAATGATTTTTCACAGGAAGGATTCGAGGAAGCTCTTGATTCGGGTATTGCGGTAGATATTGAGCTTTGCAATTATGATTTATCTGTTTGTACTCCAATAAAGGCAATTGTACAGCACAATGTGGATGATACAAAGTTAAAAACTTTATCAAGAGAATTGTATTTGCCGATTGGTACTTGTAAGGCCGGTATGTATGTAAAATACAAAAATAGATATTGGCTTATAGTTGGTCTTGTAGATGACAATGCAATGTACGAAAAAGGTATTATGGTTATTTGCAATTATTTGCTCACATGGCAGACAAAGGACAAACGAATCATTCAGCGTTGGGCAAATGTTACATCTGCTTCTCAGTATAACAACGGAGAAACCGGTGTAAAAAACTACGACGTTAGAAGCGATCAGTTGTTAATATTAACATCTGATGACGATGATAGTATGCTATTATCAACCGGACAACGCTTTATTATTGATAGACGTTGTTCCGTTTATGAAAAAGCTTTTGATGATAGCGTTACACATTCTACGAATAATCCACTTTTAACATATAGATTTACTCGTGCAGATTCGGTATTATACAATTATCAAGATAGTGGGCATTATGAATTTATGGTTGTGCAGGATGAACAGCATATGAATGATGGTTACTATGTAATTGATGGAAAGGGTTATTGGCTGTGCGAAGAACCGGTTATTAAAAATAAAAATATGATTTTATCATCAAAAATAGAGTATGAGTCACCATATATTTATAACGGTCTTGAACCCGGTACTTTTTTGGCAAAATTCTATGATTCCGAAGGAAATGAGACAGATATCAAACCACAATGGAAGATATGTTGTGATTTTGCAGATCAACTTAATATTAAGTATCTTGATAACTCTATCTGTATTTCTTCCAACAACAAGAAATTAAGCAATAAATCGTTTAAACTATTTTTATGTGCAGACGGTTATGAAGATACATATATAACAATTACGATTAAAGGATTTATTTAAGGTGATAGTGTTATGAAAAAAGTTACTACTGCGGAGAGAGGTCGATTCAAAGAGGAAATAAATACTGCTTTATACAAGAGTGATGAAATCAAAGAATTGTTACTTGGTGATACAACCGGAATGACAGCTTCAAAAATCCGTTCAGAATTTCAAAAATGTGTTAAGTCTCATTTATTTATTGACGATACCATTAGTGAAACTAAAACATTTATTTTTTATGATGTAATAATCCCCATAATCCACACTCAAATTAAGGAATGTAAGGTCATAATGTATTTAATATGTCATTTAGATATTTTAGATGATTATGTAAAAGAGGGTTACTATGGTAATCGTGCAGATGTACTATCTCAAATGGTAGAAAATGTTTTAATAAATGATGATGATAAATCAAGTAGTTTTGGAATTGGAAAATTAAGATTGGACAGCGTAAATTCATATAATTCCAAACATTTTTATGGGTGCATTATGGAATTTGATGTACCAACGTTTAGGTAATATGAAATTAAATTATGGAACACAATTAAGTCCTTTTCCTATAGTGCTGTCAATAGGAACATTAATTAAGCCAACATTAAGGGAAATATCCGACCCCTCAAAAGGTATGTCATTTGAGAAATTAAATTATTATGAAGTTTTAATCAAAATGACACCCGAAATCTTTTATACAAAAATAAAGGGTGAAGAAGGTCGAAAATATTGGAATTCATTAACAGAAACACAGAAAAACAATATAAGCTTATACCACACTGTTATTAATGATAAACAATTACTTCAAACTTTTGTAGAAATATTCAATTTCTTTTTTTTAGAAAATGTCAGCTTTTATGAAAAATCTTTTATTCTGTTAGATAAAGATACTCAAAATACAGATGACATATCTCAAAATGATATACACGGTGTAATTATAGAGGATAATTTTACAGAAATCTTAGATTTAATACAACAAATCTGTTGTATTTCAGACGAAGATGAAATAATTGATGATAAAAAATTTAAAAATAAACGTGCCAAAGAATTATATTATAAAATGAAAAAAGCGGCAAAAAAAGAACGTCAAAATAAAAAAATAGATATTAATTTCACATTGGCAAATATAATATCTGCTGTGTCTAATAAGCACCCATCACTTAATTTTATAAACATATGGGATTTAACTATATTTCAATTATTAGATGCATTTAACCGATTGCAAATTAATACTACTTACGATATTAACGCAACAAGAGTTTCCGTTTGGGGAGATGAGAAAAAGACTTTTGACGCCGCACTTTGGTATAAAAACGAATATGAGAGAGAGTAGTCAACTATTTTTTTGGTTGGCTCATTTTTATAAGGAGGAAAAAATATGCCGGAATTAAATAAAGCGAATAGACAAGTATGTGATGTAGATATACGTATATTAAAAACTATGATGCCTTTTTTAAAATTTGACACTGCAAATACAACGACATCCGGACTGAGTAGTGATAGTGTATATGCTATGGCAAAAGGTTCGCGTAGAATTGCATTTCCTAACCCCCTGGAAGGCACTATGACCATTGAAGCACAGGTTTATCCGTTTAAACTGTTTTCTCTGTTTTCTAATGGTGAAATTTCTACCAATGCTGCTTATGCTGATACACAGACCGTCAAAGCATCTAAGGGTGGTGAAATAGACATAACTCTACCGGATGGTGGTTCAATCGTTGCTGGTACTGTGTTTGTTTATCCGAAGGATTCTTTCGGAGATGAGGAAGCTTTGATTGAGGGTTCTTGGGTTGAGAACAAGTTTACAGCAACCACGGATAGTGAAATCAAGGCAGATGATGAATACACTATTGGTTATGTAGTAAATCGTTCTAAAGGTGTTAAGAGAATTTCTTTCAATAACAAGAATCTGCCGAAGGACTACTTTATCACCATGCAGACTCTCGATAAGAATGAAGAGGGTATTTTTACACCGTTTATTATGACTGCGTATAAGGCAACTATTCAACGCAATTTTGAACTCTCTTTTAGCTCTGAAGGAGATCCCGCAAGCGTGACACTAACTTTTGATCTTATGGAAGACAAGGATGGAAATATTTTTGATATGCTTGAAATTCCTGATGAGGGCGAATCGGGGGAATAATAAAACCTGATGTTTCAACTGTAGCTAAAGTCCCTGCACAGGATCAGGTTTTATTAGGCACTACAAAAGTTTCGGACATGGTTGGAGAGGATATAAAAATATCCTCAAATGGTGAAGTAACAGGAACTATTAAATATATCAAGAATTTTACGGAATTTAATCCGTCAAACGATGATGAGCAAAAAGGAAATTTCTTTCCTGTTACTTTGCAAACCACAGGGTCAAAAATGACAATTAAAAAGAATGATGTTGATAGAGCGGATAAGAAGGATATACCCTTCGACAAAAATATCATCCTACGTGTCACCAAAACAGATAAATTTACAATAATAGTTGATGATAATGAATTAATAAAATTTAGTTTCGAGAGTGCCAACTTATTAACACAATAATGTAGGGTGAGGAGAAAATTAATATGATAAAAAAATGTAAAGTAATTATTAATAACGAAGCTGTCACCGTTATACGGTTTGGCAATATCGAAGTTCAAATTCCATCTATCCATAAAAAGGCAGATTATGTAAATGTTTTGTATGAAAACGGAAAATATAAAATAGTGGATGAGGATTATAAAGATAATTTAACTAATAAGAATTGTAATACTAAGAAAGATAATAAGAAAACAACTGCCGTTAATGAAAGTAAATAATTATTTGAATATTATTACTTTTATTTGAATATTATTACTTTGGTTGTATCGTATTTTGAATTTATTGGGAGGTAATATCATACGATACTGCCTCCCTATTTTTTTGCATATTTTGTAAAGATATTGAGAATGGAGAAGTTATGAAACATATAAAATTTAACACACTTAATGATGCAATTGAATGTTATGGTCGTGAAAATCTTATTGCAATAGATACACTAAAGCAGGCTATATTTTATACAAAAATGGGCTGTCAACCAAAATTCATATATGAAAATGAAACAAAACCGGGACGTGTTTCTTTTTGGTTTTTAAAAGCCGAAACTGCATTTGTATATAAGAAATGGATGACCTCGCAGCCTAGGAAGTTAGATAATGAGAAATGTAGGAAAACTGTTTGAATATGATTTTAAAAAATCTATGCCGGATTATGTATTGCTTTACCGTTTGCCCGATGCAGCTCAATCATTTAACAGGAATAGTAATTTACGTTTTAGTAGGAAAAATCCATTTGATTTTCTACTATGGAATTCAAAAAAACATATATTATATGCCTTAGAATTAAAAACTGTGAAAGGTTCGTCTATATCATTTGAACGAAATGAACAGGAAAAAAAAGAAATTCATTATAATCAAATAAAAGGATTAAACGATTGGAATAAATATGACGGTATAATATGCGGTTTCATTATTGAATTTAGAAAAATTGAAACAACTGTATTTATTGATATAGAAACCTTTAATAAACTAATTGAAAGAATTGATAAAAAAAGTTTCAGTTATTTGGATTTGATAGAGAGTAAATTAAATTTCAAGATAATACCGCAAACTAAAAAGCGAACCCGATATAGATATGATATTGAAAAAATCTTGTAGGATTTTATGGAGGAAAGATATGAAAATTCAAAATAATTTAGAGTTAGTAGAGTATGTAGCATTGGTTGATAATATTGCCAGTGAGTATTTTGATAGCGATGGAAGATATACACCTCATTTTGGTCAATTAAATGCAATGCGTCAATTTTATAATTGTTGTGTAAGAGATGATATATGTGGATTGTCACATGATATTAATGATGCTATTGAGTTAAAGCCAATAGTAAAGAATGAGGATTTTATAAAAGAGTTTGATACCGAAATCACCCGTCATAAAACATCTTCCCTATCTTTCGGTAATGCTTATCAAACAGCACTTGAAATTGTTGATGCGAAAAAACAGTCTATTTATCAAGTAGTCGAGTGTTTAAAATCTTCAATAGAGAAATTATTAAATAATGTTACTGCAAGTTTTACACCTGAAAATTTAGCAATGATTGAAAAAATTGCCGGTGGTATTTCTAACATTAATTCTGAAAGTATAGTTGAAACAATAGGAAAATCTGAAAGATTTAAAGAGATAATCAATAATAAGGAAGCAATATAATTATGTTTGTTAAAAATATGAATGACCTTAATCTTGTACTACAAAAAGAACTAACAAAAGCCATGAACATTATCGCAGGACAAATTCTGGAAGAAATGCATAACTCAATTGATGATTTTTATTCCGGTGGATATCCGAAAATGTATGAGCGAACCAATAAATTGCGAGAAACTCCCAAAATTACTGATATAAGAACTCAAGGTAATAACATATCTTTTGAAGCATATTTAAATACGAACTATCAATATACGAGTGGTAAGAAGCCTAATATGCTACAGGTTTTGTTATTAACTAACGATGAAAAAACAAATCAATCTGATATTGGAAGGCTGCGTAAAGCTGTAGGTTCGCCACACTATTGGGATAGAGTTTTAGAAAGAATGAAACAAATATGTAATAATGTACTCAGTGATTTTTTCACATAATATAAAGGAAGTGATAAAATGGCGAAAGAAGGTAGAAGTACAGTATATAACAAGATTAGTGACCCCGAAAAATTAAAAAAAGTTAATCCTGAAAATATAGAATTAGAAAAAGATTTTCTTGAATACTTGATTTCAACGGACAAGGCAAAAACTACATTAATTCAGTACGAGGCAATACTCAATATTTTTTGGTGTTGGAACTTAGAATTTAATAACAATATTCCCTTTACAGATTTAACCAAAAGACAGATTGCAAAATTTCAGAACCATGCATTAAATGTATGGGAATGGTCTCCCAGTCGTGTTCGTATGGTAAAAGCTGTATGTAGAAGTTTGGAGAATTACATATTGAACATTTTAGATGATGATTATCCTAACTATAAAAAAATATGGGATAAGATAGAATCACCTGTAAATGAACCTGTCAGGGAAAAATCAGTTTTTACTTTAGAAGAATTACAAAGTTTACTTAACTATCTTGTTGAAAAAAAGGAATATATGAAATCTTGTTTTCTATCCCTATCTATGAATAGTGGAAGAAGAAAATCCGAACTACCAAGATTTAAAGTATCATATTTTGACGATAAAAATTTAATTTGTAATGGTGCTTTATATAAAACGCCAGAAAAAATTGTCACCAAAGGCAGAGGCTCAAAGGGAAAATTGCTATATGCATATACTTTAGCTAAAGCGTTTAAACCATACTATGATTTATGGATGAAAGAAAGAGAAAAACTTGGAATTACCAGTCAATGGTTATTTCCACAAGTTCACAAGAGCGGAAAATGGGTAGATGAGAAAATACCTATTTCAACTATTGATTCATGGGCAAAGTCATTTTCAAATTTTTTGGGTAAAGCATGGTACCCACATTGTTTAAGACATTATTTTGTAACAAGTCTTTCCGAACAAAATATACCGGATAATGTAATTAAAGATATTGTAGGTTGGAGTAGTGTAGCATTAGTTGATGTATACCGTGATACCGATGCAGAAGATACATTTGAAAAGTATTTTGATGCAGATGGTATAAAAAATGTTGAAAAGACTTCATTAAAAGATTTGTAAGGCGGTGAAGTATGTCACAGAATTCAGATTTTAGAGCCTTAATTTTAGCTCATTTAGACACCAAAAATATTCCGAATGAAATTAAGCAGATTGAAAATACTCAAATAAATCTAAGCAATATTAAATTTGATAAGAGCAAATTAATTAACTCAATTCAATCTGCGTTAAATGGTTATCAGTTTAATATTAAGTTTAATTCTCCTAATTTTAATACACAAGGTTTTACATCACAAGCACAACAAACCGGTACAAATGCCGGTAGACAATTTGTAAATTCATTTAATAGAGCAATTAACAATATAGATTTGCATAATGGTGGTATTTCTCATCTTAGTAGTATGTTACAAGGTGCAGGGTTTGATAAAAAATCCATAAGTTCAATAACTGAAGGTTTAGGCAATATGAAGTTGACAATTGATAAAGTAAAAACATCAATGTTGTCAAACGGAAATATTCGTCTGACTATTAATGGAACTGACGAAATGCAACGCGCTGTTCAAATCATCAGAGATTATGATAGAGAAACAGGCAATGTCATCAATAGACAAAGAACATTCACCCAAAACATAGGACAACAAGTACAGCAAACTAAAAGAAACGAAGAGGCAATAAGTTCATATATCGCTAAACTTGATAAGTTACAATCTAAATATAATGACCCCAATGCAACTAATCCTATTCGTAATGAACAAAGTTTACAACTTTTGAATAATGAATATAACAGGATAATCGGTGTTATACAAAATTTAGAGAATGCAGATTCGAAAACATTCGGCAGTATGAAAGCAAATATTGATAAGGAAATAGATGGACTTTCTTCACTAATAGATAAAATAAAAAATGCCGAAAGAGTACAAACACGTAACGCAAAAGACACTGCACAAGCAAATTTAGTTTTAACAAATTCTTCAAAGTTATCAAATGATATTCAAGCTTGGATGAATAACAACACAAAAGCCGCCGAACGCTTTGGGATAGAATTACAAAATTTAAGGCAACAGCTTAAGGGTAATACCGATGCTACCGACCTAAAAAGGATTAACGCAAGATTCAGGGAAATTCAGTCCGGAGCAAAGGCAGCAGGGTTGGTAACCAGTTCATTTGCAAAATCCCTTAAAAATACTATTTTACAAATCACAGGGCTTGGTAGTGCCGTAATGGTATTCAATAAGATTGTCAGAGTCATCAAAGCAGCCTATGAGAATGTTGTTAAAGTCGATACTGCAATGGTAAGTTTGCGACGGGTAACGACTCTTAGTGAACAACAATATACAGAGCTTTACAGCAAGATGACTGCATCTGCTAAGAGTTATGGTGTTGCTTTGGCAGACATAATACAATCAACTGCCGATTGGGTAAAGTTAGGTTTCGATTCTGATACATCAGAAAAATTAGCTGAAATCACCACGATGTACCAGCACGTTACAGATTTGGACAATGATACTGCCGTGAAAAATCTTGTAACGGCATATAAGGGTTACCAAAGTCAATTAGAGGAAGTATATGATAATGATGCGGCAAAATCTATTGAATACATAGCAGATATATATGATAAACTTGGTAATGAATTTGCAGAATCCGCAGCCGATGTCGGAGAGGGTTTAACTCATGCGTCCTCGGTTTTATCTCAATCGGGAAACAGCATTCAAGAAGCCGCTGGTATGTTTACAGGTATTCAAGAGGTAATTCAAGACAGCAGTACTGCCGGTACGACCCTTAAAATCCTTGCTTTGAGATTAAGGGGCATGAAGGGCGAATTATTATCTCTTGATGAGGAAGTTGATGAAAACGTTATATCAATTTCCAAAATGCAAACCCAAATACTTAATCTTACACACGGTCATGTAAATATCTTTAATGATGATGGCACGTTTAAAAGTACTTATGAGATAATGAAAGGTATTGCGGAGGTTTATGATGAACTCAGTGATTCTGATCGAGCCGATTTACTTGAAACCATAGCGGGAAAAAATCGTGCTAATGGTGTTCAAGCATTGTTAAGTAACTGGTCACAGGTAGAGAAAGCGGTCAATGCTGCCAATAATGCGGAAGGCACAGCCGCAGCGGAGAACGAAAAATATATGGCTGGAATACAAGGTCGTTTAGATTCTCTTAATGCTTCTGTACAGTCACTTTCAAATTCTGCTTTAAATTCAAATGCGGTAAAATTCGCCATAGACTTTTTAAATAATGCAACAAATTCAGCTGATGTATTGGTTAATACTGTTGGAACACTTCCGGTACTCTTAACAACAATAGCCGGAGGATTATCAGCAATTAAAAACATCGGTAGGAATAAAATGTTTTTCCTCAATGTAAATATGCCGATAGTAATAATAGTTCTGTTTAGATATAAGCAGTTTAGATATTACGGCTGTTGAGATACAACAGTTTAAACGAAGCCTCAATATGCGAGGAAATCGGTACACTGCAACCACTCCCCTACTTTGGTGACAATGACAGGGTTGTAACAGAGTTGCACTCCGATGGTTCGCAGGGACAGGTCTTATAATGAAATTATTATTAAAATAGTTATTTTATCATAAGACAAGCCCTCACTGTAGCGACAACAGGCGGTCGCAGTTTATATGCAACGATACTGCGATAAGATACGCTCGGAACTGACCGCAGATATGACGGTTTGGGTACAATACAATCCGTTTACGGAAATTTTATTGTACAGCAGAAATCTTACCTTCTGCTTTCATATCAGCTTGACCCTTTGGTATAGAGGGTGGTAGGAATATACCAAAAAACGGCAAAAAAATACAAAATATCATTGCAAAAAAATATAAAATGTATTATAATCATAACAGATTATATATAAAATATAAATATTTTTTATATTTTAAGATATAATTAAATGTTAAAGAATAATTTTTTATTGTAAGATATTGTTTTTTTTGCTTACTATGTTAGATGTAGCAAGTGATGATATTAAAATAAAGAGGTCGTTAAATTTGGAAAATAAAAATTTGATGTATAATTTCCTTTCTACAATATTTGCTTTGATTTCTTTTATAATTTTGATAAAATCTATAAAAGAAGGAAATGAAGTTTTTGCTTATACAACTTGTCTTATATATATTTTCCCAAAATTCATACAATCAGTTGAAAAGGTATCGTCATTGATTATATCTAAAACAGAATTTATTTTAAGACTTATCTCTGTAATTTGTGCAGCTTTGGTTATTCTTTTGTCTTTTGTTGGTTTGTCTATTACAAGTGATATCATTTCTACTTATTGGTATGTTTTTATAGTATTATCTGTCGGTTTTGTTGTTTGTGATATTTATTATTTAGTGATAAGTATACGAAAGCATTGCAACTTGAATAATATGATTAATGGAAAAAAATAAAGCGTGAGGAGAATTGTTATGGAAATATTTGCATTAGTATGCGTAATAATAGCTATTATTATAGCTTTATTTTTAGCAATTTTTACTAATCTTAAAATGCCTCGAAAAACAAGTTTTATTTCAGAAAAACTCGAAAATTCTGATATTGAATTGTCTGGTGCATGGAAAAATTTAAAAGTATACAATGCTATTTTTGAGGAGAATGATGATAAATGACATCTGAACAATTTGATTTTCTTTGGAGAACAGTCATTTATAACCAAGCTGTAGAGGTACAAAATAGATTCCCGGATATATTGTTTGTCGAATCTGTTAAAGATGATATTTTAGACACATATAATGAAACATTGGCGTATTGCAAAAAAAAGTATATGGTTGACAAAGCCAAGTTAGTTGATAGGCATAAGATAAGTGCAATAATGGTTATATCTATATTAAAACATGAACCTATAAAATATCTGAATAAACAATACTATTTAAATCCTTCTGAATGGCTTTTTAACGAAAGTTTAGCATGGACAACCGGGTGCTCTATTCTTACAGCATTTGTATTGGAAAGAATACATAAAAAATACTATAAAGAATATTCATCTTATTCTATTGATTTATTAGAAAAAGCATTTGAAAAAGGAATTATTATGCCTAGGACATACCATGGGAAATATAAAAATAACGTACTTTTCGAATTACATATGACTAAAAAAGAAAATAATTATAACATTTTAGCATTGGCTGATAAATTTTTTTGGTTAGAAAGAAATACATTTAATATCGGTCTACGTAAAAAATAGAATTTTTCTATTTTTTAAACAGAGATTTACAATGTTGTTATGTAAACAAACTCCGAGCAGATTCTACGGTAATAGATGTCTGCTCGGATTTATTATACCCTCTCCCCTACTGCCTGCATAAAAGAAATGGGGTGATATTATATATTATTCAAAAATATTCTTAAAAAATGAAACTGAATTTAACGAATATATTAAATCTCTTGTCAAAACATATGGTAAAAACAACATACCTCTTGAACAAGCTTTAGATTTCAAATTTGAATGGAGATTTTTACTTTTACCAAGTAATTCCCATTGACTTAAACTGTTTTTTAAGTTTATTAATTTGTTCATCTATACCATTAATATTTGTAACACTTTGGCAATAAGGACAAACATACTTAAATATACCGTCAGGCGATGAGAAAAAATCTAACGTTTTCACTTTAGATTTCTTCTTACATTGGGGATTTTTACAATCAATCTCCATCTCAGGGTTTTGGTTTGCAAGTATTTTTATAAATTTATCTATTTTAACCATCTCTTTTCGTTTTACCACTTATATCCGCAATTATTACACTGAAACTGCGACTTTGCCGTTTTGCTGAAAATGCCAAACATCAATGCTCCTGCCACCTTGCGGGCATCAGATATTCTTTTGACGTCTGTTGAATGACAAGTTGGACATTCAGGAGTGTTTTTGAGTTGTTGCGTAGTTCGAGATTGTTTTTTTTCAAATTGGTCTTTTTTATACTCTTCTTCTGTATAATGAATTAATCTATATCTACATTTAATACAGTAAAAATCTTCACCATAATAAATTGTTTTGCAATTTGGACAAATTTTCAAGGTCATCCCTCCTAATTATTGATAATTTGATTGTATCACATTGTTTATTATATGTCAAGTCGCTCAAGCACGATTTGATATATTGTTCGATATTTAAAATAATAACAAGTGATATAAATGGATTTATTAATAAAGTTGGAATTGCCAACAAAAGTCTGGCGGATTTAATGATTGCTTTTAAAGCAGGAAAGGGAAATTCAAACGGAGTAAAAGGATTTATTAGTGGATTTTCTGCTGTTAAAAACTCTACAAGTTCAACTCTTACAAAACAAGATATTGTATATTTAGAGGCATATAATAGGGAAATATCTAAAGGTACGACTGAACAAACAGCTTATTATAGAACAATGCTATCATCTTCTGATGCTGCTAAAGAACTGGTTGAAACAACTGGAAAAGGCAAAGTTGATATTGAGGGTTTAACTCAATCTGCTAATACCTCTAAAATAGCACTTGTTGGTATGAGAATAGCAACTACTGCCTTAAATGTAGCT
>CANQAJ010000043.1 GCA_947589365.1 uncultured Clostridia bacterium
GTAAATTTCATTATAAATATCGGCTCCGCTTATTCCTGTAATATCGGATATAAAATCAATACTGTTATCTTGATTTCCGTTATTAACTTTAACATATATACTTTTGCCATATTCCCATTCATCAAGTGCACTTGAGATATTATCGGATAAATCCGTATATCCGTATATATTCACATGATAGCTGTAGCCGAAGCCACGGTAAGCATAAGGTTCACTTTCAAGTATTCCGACAACCTTATATGTCTTTTTGAATGATTTTACAAATTCCGAATCATAAGTATAAATACCAACATCATCAAGCCCCAGAAGCTGTTCCTCGATCTCCCCCGTATCCGTTTCATATTCTGCATGATACGTACCTATGTCAAGGGTCAGCTCATCGCCTATTTTATACTTTTTAGACGAATAGTCAACAAAATCTTTTGATAGAACTACCTCATCGGGCTTTTGAGGATAACGTCCCTCCTTGAGTGAAAAATTATAGCATTTTTCAAAATAATTTTCACTGCATGATTCTATAAAAATATTCTTTCTGAATTTTGACGTAGAATCCGTAAACGGTGCGACACCGATATCTTGACAAAGATATACCTCATCTACATCTCTTCTAAGCCTTATCTTTTCAATATTCTCCTCTGTCGGGTCTTTCATATTAAGGTATACGTCATAATTACCGTACTGTCTTATATAGAAATCATAGCTCGATTCCTTCAAACCTACAACCGTGTTTGCAATTATAGTTACAAGTGTCATAGACAAGGCAATAGCTATAAATGTAGCTATCGTCCTGCTTTTGTTCATTTTCAGCCCTTTGACCGCCAGCCTATGCATTATTTTCATACATTAAGCCTCCCCTACCAGCTTACCATCCTTAATTCTGAGAATCCTGTCCGCCTCTTTTGCAATTTCCGGATTATGTGTTATCATGATTATAGTCTGCTTATAGTTTTTATTGGTCATTTTGAAAATTTTGACTATTTCATCCGCCGCACCTGTATCAAGATTTCCTGTCGGCTCGTCGGCAAGCAGTATTGTGGGATTATTTATGATAGCCCTTGCAATAGCCACCCTCTGCTGCTGACCTCCCGAAAGCTCATTCGGAAGACTGTTCCTTTTGTCGAGTATGCCCAGCCTTTCCATTACCTCCTCTATTCTGTCCTTATCGGGTTTTCTTCCGTCAAGCTCTATCGGCAGTGCGATATTCTCCTCAGATGTCAGAATAGGTATAAGATTGTAAAACTGGTATACAATGCCTATCTGCCTTCTGCGGAATATGGCAAGCTTATTATTATCCATTGTGTTTATCTCTTTTCCGTCAATGAATATTTTGCCGCTTGTCGGTCTGTCAACACCGCCTATCATATGCATAAGCGTACTCTTTCCGCTTCCGCTCGCACCCACAACCGCCACGAATTCTCCCTTTTCTACGGAAAAAGAAATATCGTCAACTGCATTGAATTCGTCTTTTCCTTCCTTATAGGTTTTTACAAGATTTTCTACTCTTAAAATTTCCATATTTACCTCCGGGATATATTTTATTTATTTTTCATACCCTAACTATACAACACATAAATGACTTTAAAGTGACTCCATAAGGAATTTTATCAAATATTATCATTTCTTATGGTTTCGATTATATTTTGTTTATGTATTTTCCTTGACGAGAAAGCTATAATAAGCAGAATTACCACAATTGCGGCGGCTCCGCATATTATAATTTCCATCCATGGAAATATAAAAGGGAAACCTTTCTCTGCTGTTTCCCCGAGTGAACCTGCATTGCTTAAAATAGTATAGTAATAGTAATATATTCCTGCCGTTACAAGCAGACCGCCTATAACACCCAATATAATGGACTTTATTGTATAAAACAGACATTCGAGTACCGACATACGGTTAAATTCCTTTTTTGTCATTCCAATCGAAAACAGCATAGCGTATTCCTTTTGTCTGAGCTTTGTATTTGTTGTTATTGTATTGAACACATTTGTAATTCCGATAAGTGAAATTATAATAATCGATCCGTATACAAAAAAACCGATAAGACCGCTTACCGCTCTGAATTGCTTCTCCTGCAATGTAAAATTATTAAGATGCACAAAGTCGCTGTAATTGTTAAGCCTTTCCTCCGTTTTATTTGTGTCATCCGAGAAAAGCAGCATTGAATTTTCCGTCTGAGCAAATTTGCCGCAATTATTTTTATACCATTCCATACTTACTATGAACACACCATAAGAAACCGAATCCGAAAATAATGTATCATCAAAAATTGAAGAATCATTTACAACTCCGCCTATTTCAATCGCAAGCTGTGTATTTTCCGGTGTACCGTCCGATTTCCACTTATCTGTGTCGCCTGTGTACATATTTATATCATAGCCGACCGGTTCCTTCATCAGTTCAGTGATTTCCATACGAATATGCTCCTCATCCTCCTCAATAAAAACCTCATTGCTGTTTATCAATATAGCCTTATCCTTCATTTCATTATAGTTATAACCAAGCCTGTCAAGTATAAGATTATAGGTATGGTCATCATAAGCAATAATATTCGTATTAATCTCGCTTACTCCGTCATACTTCGGTCTTTTGTCACTTATGTCCGAACCGTCGTTTCCGCCTTCACGATAGGGAGTCATATATACAAATGTAGTTTGTATATTATCCCCCTTGCAGCTTTCGGGAATTTTATCGGAAGGAATATCAAAGTAATAATCATCGTTTTTGAACATATAAACATAATCGGCTGTTTCGTCATAATCAGCAATACTCATAAAAAATTCGTTTTTATCATCAAGTGTCATATTTTCATCCGAATCACCCGCAGAATCTTCTATCCATATCTCCATATTTAATTTTTGCCCTGATAAGTCAATATTAAGAGCAAACAATGTATAATTAATAAACGAAAACGTACTTATGAATATCAAAATACTTACAAATACGGACATAACAATGGTATGGTACTGTTTCTTATTCCTTTTCATATTTTTGTATGCAAGCTTTCCGCCTGCTCCGAATATTTTATACACCCATCCGGGAGTTTTCAATACTTTTTTATCTGTACTTATGATCTTATTCTGTCTTATCGCCTCAATGGGAGTGACCCTTGATGCCCTTATTGATGCCGAAAGTGCAGACAGGAATATTGTAATAATGCCCAATAAAACGGCACATATAATACTTATCCATGAAATTCCGAACACTATATCCATCCTGTTGATAATATCCGAAAGTACTGCCTCCGACAGATTCAAAACGGCTGCCGTCCCGCCGATACCGATACAAAGACCTATCGGAATACCAATGATTCCTAAAATAAAAGCCTCGAAAAATACACTGTTTCTTATTTGCTTTGCAGAAGCACCTATACCCGAAATTCTTCCGTACATAATAAGCTTTTCCGTAACCGAAACAGAAAAGCTGTTTTTTATTATAAACACGCTTGCAGCCATTATAATTATGATTATCACAAGTCCGACATAAAACGTAATATTTTCGGATAATTCACTGTATTCATATAAATAAAGATTGATCCGGCAATAATAAATATCCGTTCCCGTTCCGTTCAATTCGGTTGTTTTCCAATCCAAATATCCTGTCTGTGAAAAATCCCCGAGATTATTTCTGTCTATTTTTAAATAATCCGAAACAAACTGTATACTGTTTTCTTTGCTTCTGTTCTTTATTAAAACATACAAATCATTAAAGGAATGCTCTTTGTCATACGCTGTTTTTACATGGTCGGAAAAATCCGTGTATGTATATACATTTACATAATTATTATATGCGGCGTTTTCATCATCCTCCTGTATTTCACGTGCAAGTATGCCCGATACGGTATACGTCTTTGTAAAACAATACGTATAATCCTTATCCATATCTGTATTGCCCTGACCGCTATACAAATAAATTTCCCATGGCTCACCCGTATCATCAGTCCCTGTTTCGGATAAATAACCAAGCTCAAGAGTTATTTTATCCCCTGCCTTGTATTTCTTTTTGGAATAATTCACAAAATTTTGAGAGAGAACAATTTCATCGGGATTTTGAGGGAAATGTCCCTCCTCAAGGGCAAAATCAAAGCATTTTTCAAATGCATTTTTACTGTATGCATCTATTACTATTCTGTTCCTGAAATTTGATATGGAATTTTCAAACGGAGCTACTCCTATGCTCTGCTTCAGATATACGCTATCAACCTTCCTGTTTGCTTCAAGCTTTTTTACATCGTCATCAGTAAATTCACCTTGAAAATTTACATCATAATTGCCGTACTGTCTTTGAAAATAATTTTCCTCTGTTCTTTTTGCACTCTCGGCAAAATTTGCAACAGTCGTTATCAATGCCATGGCAAGAATTATTCCCATTACGGTAACAATACTCCTGCTTTTATTCATTTTCATGCTCCTGAGTGTAAGTCTGTGCATTATACTCATTATTATGATTCTCCTATTCTTTTATATATTATCATTTCTTATGGTTTCTATTACGTTCTGATTATGTATTCGCCTTACAGAAGCTGCGGATATAAGTATAACCAAAGCAATTACTGTCACTATACTTATCAGCACAGCTGCCTGCGGAAACATAAATTCAAGCTCTTTGCCCGAACTTTCCGCATCCCATGTGCTCAGATAACATAAATGTATTATTACGGTGCCGACAAGACCTGCGGGTATTCCTATAAGCAGTGCCCTTGCCGTATAAAACATACATTCAAGTACTGTCATACGATTAAATTCACGCTTTGTCATTCCGACAGAACACAGCATGGCATATTCCTTTTGCCTCAGCTTTGTATTGGTATTTATCGTATTGAATATATTTGTAATTCCAATAAGGAATATTGTACCTATAAAGCTGTATGCAAGAATCCGCACAAGCAGAAATACCGAATTCATCTGTCTCTCCGCCGCATAGTAATTTTCAACGTCAAGGTAATCATCGGAAATATTTATGCTTTGTTCTGTTTTATCCGGGTCTTCGGACAGTATACACATATAGTTATCCACACTATCGCCGTTATAGCAGTTATCCTTGTCAAAAAAATTTTTCCTGAACCATTCTATACTTACAATAAAACTTCCGTATGCAAACTCCCCTGTTCCATTGGAACCTTCCGCAAAAACCGTATCATCAAAAACCGAGGTATCGGTTATCTCCCCGCCTATCTCGAGAGTAATCTCCCTGCCCTGAGGCGGAATGTCAGCTTCCTCGTTATTATTGTAATGCATATTGACTTTATAGCCAATAGGATCGGCAATCATTCTGTCCGTTTTATATGTCTTCCATCCCGACGGACTTGTTTCGTCATACTTATAGGATTTATTAATGTTTACAATAACAGCTTTATCTTTCATATCATCATAGCTGTAGCCAAGCCTGTCAAGTATCTTATTGTATGTATTATCGTCATAGGCAACTATATAAGCATTGACATCATGAACTGTATTTTCCGAAATATCCGTATCCTCAAAAAGACTCCATCTGTCGGCATCCGACAAATCTTCGGGTATCTTATCAACAGGAAGATTAAAATAATATTGACAACCCTCAAATTTATAAAAATATTCCTTGATTTCTTCAGAATCCGCAATATCAAGAAAAATCTCCTCTTCTTCGTCCATCGTAAGATTATCGGGAGAACCTGTGCCGAATCTTCTTATTCTTGCAGACATATTATAATTATGACTTTCATACATATTATTATTTTTGTATACCGTGTAATCCACAAATGAAGATACCGATATAAATGCGGATATGCTTACAACTATTGATATGACTACAGTACGGTATGACTTACTGCTCCTTTTCATATTTTTCCACGCAATTTTACCTCCTGCTCCGAACAACTTCCCCACCCATGACGGAGAACCGAATGAATTTTTCTCTTTCTTCCCTATGCGTATATCTTTATTGCTCCTTATCGCTTCAATCGGAGAAATACGATATGCCCTGACGGCGGCGAAAAGAGATGAAAAAAATATCGTAAGCGAACCGAGTATCACCGCCAAAAACACCGAAAACCACGAAATGTCTGAAATAAGCTCCGCACCGCCAAGAAAATCGGATAGTAATTCCGACGACAGCTTAAGAACAAATGATGTTCCTGCTATACCGATAAAAAGTCCGACAGGTATACCTGCTATTCCGAGAATAATACCCTCTGAAAATACACTGTTTCTTATCTGCCTCGGTGTTGCACCAATACCCGAAATTTTCCCGTAAAGCACAGTCTTCTCCGTAAGCGAAATAAGAAAACCGTTTTTGATTATGAATATGCTTGATATCATTATGAGTATAATAAGTACCATACCGACATAGAATATAAGACTTTGCAGCATGGAGATATTATTATAAAGGTCGCCGTTTATCTGTGCATATGATATATGAAATTCACTTTGTGATAATTTCCCGTAAAATTCTTCATCGGTGATAACATCAGAATTGTTTCTCTCAAATTCAAGTAAATCAAGATTTAGAAGCTCAGCCATAAATTTTTGCGAACTTTTTCTGCCGCCGTCAACGAGCTTTATAAATACGTTATTGGTATAATTTTCTATATCATATGCAGTCTTAATTCTGTCCGTAAAATCAGTATATGTATATACATTGACTGCCGAATGGTTGTAAACAAGCGGTTCCCTGTTAAGTATTCCGCACACCTTATAGCTTTTTGTAAATACGGGTACAAATTCCTCTTTATCATTATCGGCATCAGCCATACTCTCCTCATAATCGCTTGCCTGTTCATCAACATGGCTTTCATCCGCTTTTCCTACACTAAGTGTTATAGTGTCACCGACTTTATATTTTTTATTTGAATAATTTACAAATTCCTCAGTCAATACAACCTCATCGGAATTTTTCGGATACCTGCCGCTTGAAAGCGAACTGTCAAAGACTTTGCCAAAAGCATTTTCACTGAATGCTGTTATAATTATCCTATCCCTGAGTCCGGACTTTGAATCCTCAAACAGTGCCTCCCCTATATCCTGATTTAAGTATACACTGCTTACATCCCTGTTAGCCTGAAGCTTTTTTACATTTTTGGCAGTCATCTTTCCTGTAAAGGATATGTCATAATTACCGTAATGCTTTTCATAATAATTTTCCTCGGTAGCCTTCAGACTTACCATACTGTTTGCGACAATCGTCATAAGTGCCATAGACAGTATTATTCCCACAACGGAAGCAAATGTACGGCTTTTGTTCATTAAAATATTTCTTAATGCAAGTTTATACGTTATGCTCATTGTTACCCTCCTTATCTTGCAGTCTGTCCTCAACGTATATTATAAAGTACATAAATGACTTTTAAGTGACTGTATATTCTTTTTATTTCATGTCAAGGCTGTTTATAACGCAATCCTGCAACCGCGGCTCACATAATCTGATTGTCCCGAAAATCAGATTACCCACTGTCGGTGAATATACTTAATTCACTGACACCGATCAGGCAATACTGCACACATTCTCTCAGCTTGTTAAAAGCGGACTTTTAACCAAAACATCATAATCTTAATTATATCTTCTTTTATTTTTTGAATATCAACTAAATCATAAAAAATTTTTATAAAATAATATTTTATCCCAAGTGTTGACAAAAGTGAAAAAGTGTGGTACTATGATAATGCCACGCAGCTGAATATTGTCAATCTGAATGTATTATATTAAAATTGGAAAAAATGCATCCTCTCTTTCTTATTCATTTGGATTTGAGATAGTTGTGTGGCAGCAATAGGAGATGCGTTTTTCGGTACGCGGCCTTTGGCTGCGTACTTTTTAATTATGCGGAAATGTGAAAAAAAGTGTTTTAGTAAATAATTATTTATTTCTATAAATTATTTATTACCGGAAATTTTATATTGTATTATTTAACAAAATATGATACAATTGTTAGTAAGGTCAGGCATTTTTCTACAATGCGTTTGTCATGACGGATAGTTTTGTTTTTGTATTATATTCGGTTTTGCCGTCAGTATCTGTTCTCACATTAAAAGGTCTGTACGTTTATTCTGTACGTTTATATTTTATTGGAGGAGATATATATATGAAAAAAGAAAAAGTAGTTGCTTTGATAACAGCGATCCTTATGACTGTCGTAATATCCGCAGGATGTGCCGGTAACAATTCGGAGGATTCCCAAAACAGTTCCGACAATACCGAAACCATGCAAAGTACATACGATTACTCTCAGGACGATACCACGGCAAGCGATGACGATAACAGTGCGGACAGTTCTGTCGGCGATAAAAACGCTTCGGAAAGCTCCGCCGCTAAAGAAACCGATAATTCCGATGGTGATAATATCAGTAACCCGCCGACGGAAAACGGAAACGACACCGAAAATGTTAATAACACACAACAGTCATCTGATTCTGAGACCTCACAGCAATCTTCACAGGAAAACAGTACACAACAAAGCTCTCAGACGCCCTTAAATCAACAACAGGAAAACTCCGTACAGACAAATTCTACATCTTCAGGACATTCTCCATCTTCGCCACAATCTCAGGATAAACCTTCAACACAATCTTCAAATCCGCCCTCATCCGATAATTCAAACGGAACATCCGGCGGCTCCGCTCCACAAACAAGCAACCCTTCTTCCACACCACCGTCTGAGCATCATAATAGTCAATCACCCTCTCCGGTTGATACCAAAACAGAGGCTGAAGAAATTTATCTGAGTACAAATTCCGTAAAACTTAAAATGGGAGAAACGGTAAATCTCAATACTACAGTCCTGCCCAAAAACGCTGCTGACAGGTCGTACAGCTATTATATTGATAATGCGAGCGTTATTGAATATTCAAACGGAATACTCAAAGGAAAAAATCCCGGAAGTGCCACAATCTCGTTTAAAACCGTTAACGGGGTAACCTCAAGCTGTAAGGTCGAGGTATATGGCATTCCGTCCTCGGTTAAACTGAATAAAACCAGCATAAAACTTGATGCGGGGGATTCCTGCACACTTTCAGCGAAAACCAATATAGGAAACTATGGTATCTCTTATAAATGGAGAAGCACCAATCCTGACATAGTTTCTGTTGAAAGCACTGATTATTCAACCGCCGTTATCACAGCAAATACTCCCGGTACGGCAGTTGTTACAGCTGAAACCGCCAACGGTGTATCTTCGGTATGCCGGATCACAGTCAATCCGATACAAAATGTGCAGCCTGTTGATTACGAGCAATATGAGGATGAAGTGATAAGGCTCGTCAATAAAGAAAGAACAGCAAGAGGACTTCCAAAGCTTAAAAAGAGAAATGATCTGGTCCCGCTTGCAACCACAAGAGCAAAAGAGATTGTCAGCAAATTCGACCATGTAAGACCGGACGGAAGAAGCAGCTTTACCATATTGAGAGATAATAATATACAGTACAGCTATGTCGGAGAAAATATCGCCTATGGTCAGGATACACCCGAATATGCAATGAAATGCTGGATGGATTCCAAAGGACACAGGGAAAATATACTTTCGGAGAATTTCAACGGCATTGGTGTGGGATGTTACGAACATAACGGTACTTTATACTGGGTGCAGTTATTTATTCACGAATAAAAGCAATGAATTATCCATAAATCTACAGAATATTTTAAATAGCGGCATTAATTTGTGCAATATGTCAAAAAAATCCGTAAATATTATGGCATTTTTCATCTATACTTTATATAAAAATAGTAGTATAATATAAGCGGTTTAGTGACCGTATGTTTTAAAACTGTCTTAAATCAATTTCCCGAAAGGAGCGGACATAATGGATGTAATCGCAACAAGAAAAGAAAAAGTAATTTATAGGGACGGGGATATTGTAATTAAGGAATTTTCCGAAAAATTCCCCAAGTCTGATATTCTTAACGAAGCCCTCAATCATGCAAGGGTTGAGGAAACGGGTCTTCCTATCCCGGCACTCAGGGCAGTATCGGTTGTCAACGGTAAATGGGCAATATCAATGGATTATATCGAGGGAAAAACACTTGAGCAAATAATGCAGGAAAATCCCGATAACATTGAAAAATATATGAATGATTTTGTAAATCTTCAGTTGAAAGTGCAAAGCTATAAGGCTCCTCTTCTCAATAAGCTTAAGGATAAGATGAACAGAAAGATATCATCTCTCGGCGGTCAGGTTGATGCCACTATCAGATATGAGCTTCACACCCGTCTTGACAGTATGCCTAACCACGATAAGCTCTGCCATGGTGATTTTAACCCGTCCAACATAATTATCGACAATGACGGTAACCCCCACATAATCGACTGGTCACACGCAACTCAGGGCAATGCTTCCGCTGACGCTGCGAGAACATATCTTCTGTTTGCTCTCAGACACAAGGAGCTTGCGGATATGTATCTCGATACTTTCTGCCGCAAGAGTGATACGGCAAAGCAGTATGTTCAGCAGTGGCTCCCGATAGTTGCCGCTTCACAGCTCGTAAAGAGGATTTCCGGCGAGGATGCATTTCTTAAGAGCTGGGTGGATGTTGTCGATTATCAGTAAGTACAATTCAAATTGCATCAAAAAAATTCCCGTATCTGCGGGAATTTTTTTCTTTATCGGAAAGATGTATTTTCAGAGGTACTGAACTGGCTGTCATAAAGCTTACGGTAAAAGCCGCCCTTTTTCATAAGCTCACTATGTGTCCCCTGTTCGATTATATTACCGTCTTTCATAACAAGAATAAGGTCAGCCTCTTTAATGGTAGACAGACGGTGTGCAACAATAAAGCTTGTTCTGCCCTTCATCATATTATTGAATGCCTGCTGTATCTTAATCTCTGTTCGTGTATCTATTGAGCTTGTCGCCTCGTCAAGTATCAGCATACGCGGTCTGCAAAGCATTACCCTCGCTATGCATATAAGCTGCCTTTGTCCCTGTGAAAGGTTTGTTCCCTCCTCGGATATAACAGTATCATAACCGTTGGGGAGCCGTTCTATAAAGCTGTCGATAAATGCCTTTTTGGCAGCTTCCTTTATCTCCTCAATGCTTGCTTCCGGTTTTCCGTATGCAATATTTTCACGGACTGTTGCATTATACAGCCTGTTTTCCTGCAAAACCATTCCGTAATTCTTTCTAAGTGAGCTTCGGGTTATTTCATATATACTCTTTCCGTCAACCATAATTGAGCCGCTGTCGATATCATAAAACCGCATAAGAAGATTTATAAGTGTGGTTTTTCCGCAGCCTGTGGGTCCCACTATAGCTATCCTCTGACCCGGCTTTACATGAAGACTGAAATTCCTGATAAGCGGTTTTTCCGGCGTATATGAAAAACTTACATCCTCAATATCAATTTTTCCCCTGCAATCCTCAAGAACAACCGCACACTCGGGGTCGGGGGACTGATCAGGTTCATCAAGAAGTGAAAATATCCTGTCTGCACCTGCAAGTGCGGACTGAAGTTGAGATGTGACCCCCGTAACCTCGTTAAACGGCTTTGTATATTGATTTGCATAGGTGATAAATGCGGCTATCTGACCTACTGAAAGTACACCGTATATTGCACTGATTGAGCCTGTTATGCACACCGCCGCCGTCACAAGACCATTGACAAAGCGTGTCGAGGGATTTGCAAGCGATGAATAAAACTGCGACTGCTGTCCGCATATTCTCAATTCCTCGTTGATTTTTTCAAATTGCTCAATCGAGCGTTCCTCATACCCGAAAGCCTTGACAACTCCCTGACCGCCGATATATTCCTCAACATAGGAGCTGATTTTTCCCTGTGTTACTGACTGCTTCCTGAAATATTTCTGTGAAAGTTTAGTTATGAAAGCGGCAACAAATATTGAGAGTGGTGTTATTACGACAACCACAAGTGCAATAAACGGATTCAGCATAAGCATAAATACAAGCGTGCATACTATCATAACTATACCCGAAAAAAGCTGTGTTATTCCCTGCAAAAGACCATCGCCCACGCTGTCGGCATCATTTATAATTCTGCTCAGAAGATCTCCATGCGGGTGTCCGTCTATATATTTAAGCGGAACGGTATTGAATTTTTTATAAATATCCCGTCTGAGATCCCTTATTGTAAAATATGCGACACTGTTTGTGTAAAGGCTCATTATCCACTGACATACGGATGATGCTATAACCGTTACACCCACTAAAAACAGAAGATTTATTATTTCCCCGAAATTGACATTCCCCTTTCCTATCGCATTATCTATAGCATAGCCTACAAGAACAGGGGCGGTAAGGTTCAATACAACATACAAAACTGCAAATATAAGAGCAGAAATTATTTTTCCTCTGTACGGTGCAGTGTAGCCGAGTATCCTTGAAACCGTTCGTTTTGTATCGTTTTTCTTTGAAGTCTTTTTTGACATCAGATACCGACCTCCTCTTTTTCAAGCTGTGACATACATATCTCACGGTAGACCTCACAATCTCTGACAAGCTCTTCATGACTGCCCTTACCTGCAAGTATACCGTTATCGAGCACAAGTATTATATCGCAATATCTTACGCTGCTCACCCTTTGGGAAACCGTAAATATTGTCATATTTCCCTCTAAATTACCAAGCTCCCTGCGAAGTGCGGCGTCCGTTGCAAAATCAAGTGCACTTGAGCTGTCGTCAAGTATAAGTATTTCCGGATTTCCCACAAGTGCCCTTGCGATAGTAAGTCTTTGCCGCTGTCCTCCGGAAAGATTACTTCCTCCGGCGGAAATCTGTTTTTCTGTCTTTTCAGGGAATTTACTTACAAATTCATATGCCTGTGAAATTTTCAATGCTCTCTCTATTTCATCATCTGTGACATTTTTATTCGCCCACAGCATATTTTCTTTTATCGTTCCCGAAAATAATTCCGCCTTTTGCGGTACTATACCCATACTGCCGCGAAGCTGTCCGAACGGATATTCCTTCACATTATTGCCGAAAACATACACATCTCCCTCATTAGCATCATAAAATCTCGGAATAAGATTTACAAGCGTAGATTTTCCCGAGCCTGTACCTCCGATTATTCCTACAGACATTCCTTTTTTGATACTGAAGCTGATGTTTTTGAGTGCATAACCGTTTTCAAGATAACCGAAGGAAACATTTTTAAATTCAACTGCCGGAGAATTTGTGTCAATATCTATATCCGTTGTAGTTTTTTCCGTTACCGTCGGTTTTGTATCCAATACCTCATTTATCCTTGATGCGGATGCCGCTGCCTTTGTAAAAATAACAACAAGATTTGATAATACTATCATAGCAAGCAATATCTGCGTCATATAGTTTACAAGGGCTATTATCTGTCCTGTTTGCAGCTCTCCTATATTAACACTGACAGAGCCGAACCACACTATCAATATGATTGCTCCCTGTGCGATTATATACGTAAGAGGATTAAGAAGTGCGGAGATTTTTCCTGCCCGCACTGATATATCGGCAAGCTCCGCATTGCTTTTATTAAATCTGTCCTCCTCATATTCCTGCTTATCGAATGCACGCACAACCCTGTTGCCGGACAGATTCTCTCTCGAAACCAGTGATGCTCTGTCAAGCTTTTTCTGCATTGCCTTGAAATACGGAACGGATTTATTCATTACGATGTAGAGTACAACAGCAATAAGTGCCGATGCGGCAAAAAATATAAGTGACAGCTTAAGATCTATCATCATTGCCATTACAAGTGCCCCTATTACAAGAAAAGGAGCCCTTATGACAAGTCTTATCAGCATTGCAACGGCAAGCTGCATCTGATTTACATCATTGGTAATCCGGGTTATAAGCGACGGTGTACCGATTTTATCAAGCTCTGCATGGGAAAGGCTGTTTATATGCCTGAACATACCGTTTCTGAGCTTAGTACCGAAACCCTGAGAGGCAATTGAGGCAAACTTCTGACATACAAGTGCAAATCCGAGTCCCAATGCTCCCATAAGTACCATAAGTCCGCCCCTTGAAAGGACATAGCGGATATCACCGTTTTTAACACCCGTATCTATTATATCTGCCGTTATAAGAGGTATCATAAGCTCCAGTATTGCCTCCGTCAGCTTACACAGGGGACCTATTATCAACTGAAGTATATAATCCTTTAAAAATTTTCTGAGTTTAAACATTTCCACCCTGCTTCCTTATTTATGGTATCTTAATTTTATAATAAAGACAGTATTAAGTCAAGTTTTCTGCTTTGACTTATTCCGTCCGTACCTTATGCTTAATCCGAGGTGAACTATGTATGCAAAAGCGTTTATTCCTTAAAAACGGAGCTATCATGGCAGGTTCTGCATTAATTATAAGAAGTCTTGGTATGATGTTCCGCGTTTACCTTGCGGACTCCATAGGCTCCGAGGGGCTTGGAATATATCAGCTCATACTCACGGCTTATGCATTTTTTGCTATGATATGCACATCAGGTCTGACCATAACCGTAACAAGGCTTGCCGGAGATTACATCGCCGAAGGACGCCCCGAAAAAGCCGGATATGTTACGGAAAAATGTCTTATTTTTTCCCTTATTCTCAGTTCCGCTCTCGGTCTTGCTCTTTTTCTCTCGGCAGATAAAATCGGTACCGACTTTCTGCATGACGAAAGAACCGTATTATCCCTCAGAGTACTTGCACCGAGTTTACCGTTTATGGCTTTTTCGGCAGTGCTGAGAGGATATTTTTCCGCAAAAAGAAAAATGCTTCGCACGGCAGGGGAACAGCTCCTCGAACAGACTGTAGAAATTGCCGTTTGTGTGAGCATCTTTACCTTCTTTTCACCGAAAACAATTGAATATGCCTGCTGTTCGGTTTCCCTCGGTACGACCTGTGCGGAAATTCTTTCATTTGTTTATTCCTTTATCCTGTACGTATTCGACAAAAAGCGTCTGAACCGAAAAAGCGTAAAGGTAGAAAGACTTTTTGCCTGTGCATTGCCTATCGCTCTTCCCTGTATGGCAAGCTCCGGACTTCGCAGCGGTCTTTCGGCTATAGAAAATATCCTTATTCCCTCGGGACTTATTAAATACGGTGCAGACAGCAGCACCGCCCTTTCCGAATACGGTATAATAAGCGGTATGGCTATGACAGTAATCGTATTTCCGTCGGTATTTATATTGCCCTTTGCCTCCCTTATTATTCCCGAAATGTCACAGGCAAGCATATTGCATCATAATAACGGAATCAAGCATATGGCGGAGAGAATGTTTTCCGCAACTCTCAAATATTCCCTGCCTATCATGTTTATATTTATTTTCTTCGCAGACGGTATCGGACGTGCTGTATATAATTCCGAAAAAGCGGGTTTTTATATCGCCGCACTCGCCCCTGTTGTTCCTCTTATGTATCTCGATTCAAGCGTTGACGGTATGCTTAAAGGACTCAACGAGCAGACAAGCTATCTTATATGCAATGTTATCGACTCAATTATAAGGGTAATACTGACATACTTACTTTTACCTGTTTTAGGTGCAATGGGAGTGGTTATCGTTATAATATTCAGTGAGCTTCTCAATACTTCTCTCAGTCTTATAAGACTTATGCAGGTTACACACCTGCGACTGAAAGTATTTGATTCGGTTATCCGACCGATAATATGTATTCTTATTCCGTGTCTGCTCCTTCCCTTTCTCCCGAAAATCGGAACCGATCAAACTGACATCTGTATAAGGCTTATCCTTTGCATAGCCTTCTATTTCTTTGGTATGTTTATTTCCGCCCCAAAAGACAGCATATATAATAAAAAAATAAAGGAAAGATCTGCGGCATAGCTTTTGTCGCATGATCTTTCGATTTTGTTTTATTTATGAATAATAAATCCATAGAGAATATTTGAATATTGCTTGTTTTCTAAGTGTTGATATGATATCATTGATAAGCGTTGATTTTAACAATATTAATAAATTATATTTTCGGGAGGTACAATATGGAGTCGGATTGCAGCTTTACTAAAGGAAATAATTGGTTTCGTTACAGAGCCGCCGCAATTATCGTGGAGGACGGGTGTGTTCTGCTTGTCGGAAATGAAAAAGAAAACTACCTTTATTCTGTCGGCGGCGGTGTACATATGAATGAAACAGCTCAGGAGGCTGTCGTCAGGGAATGTTTTGAGGAAACAGGTGTTTATTTTGAAATTGACAGGTTAGCGGTGATACATGAAAATTTTTGGATTGGTAACGGAGCATATGATAAAGGGCTGAACTGTCACGAAATTTCTCTTTATTTTCTTATGAAGCCGAGAGGTACAAAACAGCTTAACAGCAATAGTTATACACGATTCAATGATAGGGAAAGTATGAATTGGATACCGATAGAGGAATTGGATAAATACAAATACTACCCTGATTTTCTGAAAAATTATCTCAGCAGTAACCATACGGAGGTAATTCATATAGTGACGGATGAAAGAAAAAATAACCGATCAAGTGTAAACTGAACGGTTATTTTTCTTTGTTTTAAATAACATTCATGGACGACCGTATAGTTGTTTGTAATATTATTACAATATTTCAGAATAACCATAAAAAGAAATAACCGCCCATTCTGCTAACTAAGCGGTTATTTCTTAATAACAGTTCAGGGAGCGACCGTCTATCGGTATGCTCTGTACTTATATTATACATTCCATTTAAAAATATGTCAATGATTTTATGTTGGAATTTGACAAAACAACAAAACTTTGATATAATCATTCGTACAGGGCATACCATAAGCGGTAGGCGGTCAAATCTTGCTCCCGGAATCGGGAGGTGGTTGTATGACTTGGACAGAGTTTCTTACTTTGCTTCTTGTTGTTTGTAATATTATTACAATATTTCAGAATAACCACAAAAGAAAATAACCGCCCAGCACCTAATTGAACGGTTATTTTTCTTTGTTTAAATAACATTCAAGGGAGCGACCGTCTATCGGTATGCTCTGTACTTATATTATACATTTCTTTTAAAAATATGTCAATGATTTTATGTC
>CANQAJ010000044.1 GCA_947589365.1 uncultured Clostridia bacterium
TTGAATTGAACCGCCGTATGCCGAACGGCACGTACGGTGGTGTGAGAGGGCGGAGAAATTCCGCCCTACTCGATTTTGTATTATCGGGTTGATTTAATTATTCCGGACGGTTGGCAGAGTCTGATTGCTCTGTTAAAGCTGTAATATTTCAAACATTTTATCTGTTAATCTTACAACTTTACATTTATAAATATTGGCTTACGATCGAAAAATCACAAAAAATCGTTCAAACGGCTTGATAGGATTATTTTTCCGATAAGCTAATTCGAAGAAAAGATCGGCTATGGTTAAAATCGGAGGAGGATATTATTGTGCAAAAAATTGGGAATAAAATAGCACGTATAGTATATAAAGGAAATAACTTTACATATATAATAGGTGACGTAAGTTTTCCTTGTGATTATATTAAATCAAATAATTCCGTTTATTTTCTTCCGGGCAAATATTACAAATACGACATATTATAATGCATAAATATGATAATGTTCTATATATAATGTATAAGAGTTCCGATTATCCGAATGGGAAAAGAGAGAAAATTCGGATAAGAAAGCTTTAGTGGTTTTGCATAAACTGCAAACGGGATTATTGATATATTCTACAAAAAAGAAATTTATGCTTGATAAAATCCGACTGCCGTAATATAATGATACTAAATAGCGGGTTTGTGCGTCCGTTTGCTCGTGTTGCGGGATGCCCGAATGTGCTGAAACAAACCAAATTATTTAAGGAAAGGAAGTAGATGCTATGTTACCAAAAAAGCTGAAAAGCAAGCAGGGCGTGACTCTGCCGGTGGCAATGGCTGTAACGTGCGTACTCATTATCCTTTCTGTGTCGCTCATCGGTATTGCACTGACAAGTATTACCAATACGAGCAGTTCTGTCAGCGGTCGACAGGCATACCTCAATGCGAGGAGTGCGCTTGAGTATGCGATTACATACTACAGCGATACCGAGCGTGTGCCGGAATTGTCTGAAGTGCACGATGAGTACATGGTAATGAAGGATAAAGATGGAGGAACTACCAATGACGGTGCCTTGTTTGTTGCGGACGAGTCGGAAACAGAAGGTTACGCAACATATGTTCACGCCGACTACTACGAGGACGGAAGTTCTCCTCAGCTGAAAATTACGGCGTATGCCTTGTCATCGAATGCTTTCGGTAAGAAAGCAAGGGCGGTTACGCTTGGTGCACTGATGCCGGAGGATGCATCGAGTTCCGGCGATACTCAGCTGTTCCCGCCGCCGGAAATAGTCCCGGCATCAAGACCGACAGACTATGTACCCCCAATGAATGCGATTACTCTTCATGTCAAGCAGTACCCCGGACAGAACTGGACGCCGTTCTATTATTTGTGGACATATAAGGATGTGGCAGACCTCTACAGTGTAACGGATAACTGTTACGGTCTGGAAACTTATTATAAGTCGAGAGGCAATCTCCTTAAATCATCAGGAGGAACCTATAGCAAAGGACCACTTCTGTATTACAAGAAAAGCGGTTCAAACTATGTTAAGGCCGGCATGGATATTCCTGCGGCGTTTACCTTGAACCATAAGAGCGTTGTTGCACCGAGTCCTTGGAATGCAGTCGGCGATTTGGGAGATCCGCGTAACGGTCCTGCTACGTCCTTCAGTGCAGGTGACGGAGGATGGTATAGTGCAACGTACTATATTGACGATGCAAACGTTAATTACTTCAACCTCATTATAACGAAAAAGGGTCAGGTACTTAATGTAGGCTCCGAGTGGCACCCGGAAACACAGACAAGTGAAATGTTCCATCTGTGGTATCTTTTCAGCAGTGATAAAAATGTTTACTTTGAATTTCTGAAACCCGGATTGCAGTATAAAGAGGGTAAGAGTTGGAATGGTCTTGATACATTGTCCGACAGAATGTTGGTTTATGTTAAAAACAAAAAGACCACTGTGCATTTCAGAGTAAAAGGTATTGGAGATACCGAGGCAGAAGCGAACAGTGCGGCACCGACAAATGCTCCTGTTATCAACAGTGTAAGTGTTAAGGGTGTTTCCATATTCGATAGCTCAGCGGACAAGACCGATACATTTGTTAGAGGTAACTCAATACCAACAACGAGCGATATATTTAACACGAGCAGTCTTGAACAGGTATGGCTTCTGAACTTCATGAAAGGCAACGAGGGAAGAACAGGCGATGAAGTCGGTTACTTCTATGGCGTGAGTACTTCCGGTCAGGATAAGATGCTGTATGAAGGCTGCGGCTGGTGGGTTGCAAATATATCCTGCGGTGAAAATTTCGATATGACGTTCACCTATTATGATAAAGAGGGCAATGCCACAACGGACACGGTAAGTGTTTCACCGAATACGGATAATGAAGCATTCGTAGTTGTTGATCCTGCGAAGCCCGGCTCACTTGTATCTCGTCTTACAGAGAGAAGAGCGTGTGACGAGATAGGACTGGATTACGAGTCGTATACTACCATCAAAGTAAAGGCAAGTGAAACCGCAACAACGATTGCACCTTATCTTGATTATGAAAATAAAGAAACCTCATCAACTGCAAAGAGAATATTGATGGAGAAGGTAGATGAGGTACGTTCATCATATCTTATAGATGACTATGAGGATGCCGGTTTCAATGCACTTCAGGATGTTCTTAACGAGGCTATTGAACTGCTGAACGATACTGAACTCAAGGCTGATTCAGAGTATAATGAAATGGTCGAAAAGATCGATGAGGCGATAAGTAATCTGAGAACCAAGGTTGTGAGCAGAGAGATATATAAACTGCTTGAGGATCTTGTTAAGGAATGTGATAAAGCTGTTCAGGAACAGAGTGAATCGTATATATACGATGGAGCTAGGTTTGCCTCATTTGTTGTAGACGGCGGCGTGTATACAAAGACAAAGAATCTTGTCGAAAGCGGAGAAATTCTGAAAGATCCGTCATATACTTCGAGCGTAGTTCTCGATATGAAGGATGCTCTTGAGGATGCGTTTCGTGATCTTCAGTTAGGTAAGCTTGAAAAGAGCGTGCTTGAAGAAACGATAAAAGAAGCCAAGAAATATCAGGGCAACACCAGGTATAAGCAGGAGTATCTTGATAAGCTTGACGAAGCACTCAGCAACGCTTTAGATTTGAGAACCCGTTTATGTACACAAGAGGAAATTGATACGGCAACGGAGGCTCTGAGGCAGGCGATCGATGACCTTCTTGCAAATCCGAATGTTGATATTGATTTGAGACCTATTAATGAGTTACTTGAAAATGCACAGGAGAAGCTCGATAATAAGGTTGATTGTACGGATGATACCTATAGCGATCTCCAGAAGGCTGTCGACAATGCAAGTGCGATAATAGTTGATATCAGTGCTACGCAGGAAAAGGTTGACGCTGCATATGAAGAGTTGCTTAAGGCGTATAATGCATACACTGTATATAAGCCCGGAAGCGGAACGACCACAACGGATTCATATGCTACGGATACTCTCCTTCATGAAGGAAAGGTAAGAATATGGGTTGAGGGTGTTCTCCGCGGAACTGTAATAAGAAGCCATAAGGAAACCGCAAACGGTCCCGACATAGAAGATGAGGATGCATTTGAGATTACCGGCTTTTCAATGCAGCTGTTTAGGGGCGGTTCATCTGTCGGCAACTATAACTACACTGCCATGAATACAATCAACGGTCAGGGTCTTATGTACAGAGATTTAGAGCTGAACAGTTTTGACAGTGTTAAATTTACGATCACGGCGGTTCAGAATGAGCTTGGCGAATATAATTATTCTACAGGTCATTACGATATAAAGAATACTAAAACTGTAGTCTTTACGTCAGAGCAGGCTCTTGAGGTCAAGGATACAGGAAACGGAAATCTTGTATATTCATTTGGAAGCTTTGTAATGGCTGATTTAGGAACAACTGTGAAGAATACTGTAGTTATGAACACTGATAAGAAGCTTTCCGAGCTTTACATTTCGGGAACGGAAAACGCTGTTGTCGAAGTTACCAATGGAGACGGCAAGAGAGTTGACTATCCCACAATTGAGGAGGGTCCGTATCGTGTAGCAAGATACCTCTACGATGCATCAGGCTCCAAAAAGCAAAAGGTTCAAATCAGGTATTATTCGATAGATAACAGTGAATACCTTTATACCGATGCTTTTGATTCGCAGTTTGGACAGTATGTTGTTCTGCTTGACGAAACAAATAAGACGGAAAGATCGACAATCAAAATCAACATCCCGTATAACAGCAAGACCATAAGCGGAGATGATACAACATTTGTCGGTGTAAGTATTAACGGTGCTGACCCTGTTGAAGCAAATTTTGACGGTTCACAGTATGTTTATACTGCCGATTATTCGGGCGAGTTCAGCTTCACGATTGTCAGAGAGTATGGTGAAGGCGGTAAACTTAATGTTACAACCAAGAATTCCATGCTTGTCAACAGGTCGGGCGAGCTTAATGTAACGTATGATGCTGACGATAAGATGTCTGCTAACTATACGACCTATACGTTCAAAACAGTTCCCTATCAGTTGATATCGGTTAAGAGTATTTATCCTATGTACAGTGAGACAAGCGGAAGCGGAAGTACGGTACAGTATAACAGTGTGGGTGAACTCAGCGGTATTGTTTCCACTACATTCACCGAAGGTTTGCTGACAACGCCGAAGGTTACATCGGCAACGACAACAATGAAGAAAGAAACTGTTTCATTTGACTACTTCAACCAGGTTCCGACCGATAAAGGCTTGAAGCCGACTAAAAATCTGGCGAAGACCGTAATATGGATAGATACCAATAATTCATATCTGAATAAGCAGCAGCCATGGGTTTATGTCTGGGACAGAAACGATCGTGCACTTAACGGTACGTATCCCGGAATGCCGGCAACGCGTGTTGAAGATACAAATTATTATTACGTTGTTGTTGATGCTACTGCAATCGGATTGATTATAACCAAGGATAACGGTGCAACAAAGGTCGGAGGCACACCGAAAGGTTGGGCAAATGACAGGAGTAATAATGGCGGCGAGATATACCTTGATATAACCGATTCTAAATGGTTTGAAGAAAATACTGTTAAATACGACACAAACTGGAAGACAACGTGCTATGGTAAAGCGAAGGAGCTCAGATATAATGCATTTTGCAGACCGTTCCAGTGTAACTGGGGCGACGATAATCAGACAGGCGGTTGTTGTCTGTTCACTATCATAGACGCGGAAGTTCTTAGTGCTGACGGTCATTACGAAACTACTAGCAGTTCGACGGTGAGCTGGAGCAGTACTGATGCTTGCAATATTTATGATTATCATGCTTCAACCGGTAATAAATGTCCTAACCGGCAAGGTCATGGTAAGACAGGTACCGAAACGAATTCTTTAGCAATGTATCCGTATGCACCGGGAAAAGTAGAAAACTATAGCTATGGTTCATCTATAGGCGGAGCATATAAGTACTTCTATAGAGCGAAACGCCAGGATGAACCTCCGACATACGAGACGCTTGTTGCTGTAGTTGACAGAGACGACATGGATGCAAAGGATTTGAGAATGCCTTTTGTCGGCGGTTCTAAAATAAAACTTGATAATATAAGCTATGCCAATTCGTATTCTACCTACTCACTTATGAAGGATGACGGTAAGACACGTGTAGGAATCGACTATGTCGGCGACTATGTCTTCAAATCCGAAGATGGTACCGGTATTGACAAAGCAGGAAATCAGTACGGCGGTAACGGTGGAAACAGAGAATCTATGGGACGTGTCGGTGATACGACGCTATCACTCATGTATGACTGGTATGAACGTAAGATACCGGTTGACCAATCGAGCGAATATACATTCCAGATTCAAGGTCTCAGATTTAAGTCGTCCAATGGCAAGGAATGGTATGAAACAGACTATAAGACAGACACAACCTTCACTGAACGCATTAAGGAAGTTTACGGAAATGTATGGCTTGTGGTTAAGGATATAACCATGAAAGACGGTCTTTATACGAATATGGCTCTCAGTTCTGTAGACCCCGAGAACATACAGATAGAAGACGAGCAAAAGATTTATGTCAAGAAAACGACTAATATTGCTTCAGTACAGGTTGTTGCAAGAGGAATCGGTTCGGGAAGCACGTATACCATGTCCGATGATACGGAAGAGACAGAATATTTGTCTGTTAAGATCCCGTCACAGACCCCGTTCCTTACAATTACTATAAATTATACGAACGGAACGTCAATGGCGTGCAAAACGTCCCTCCAAGGCGGAGATAACATACTCTTTGATCCGAGTATGAATGCAGGTACCGGCGGATGGAATAACTTTGTACCGAAGAGGTTAGCAATCGAGAGGGCTCTCTACAGTGCTCATGCTCTCTACTACGGTAAGGTTCTTGCGAGAGAGTATGATGATAAGGGTAATCCGAAAAACCTCGGTGATAACGGTGGTAAAGGTTCGTATAAATATGCCGGAGCATTTAAGAGCAAATTTATTGATAAGTACTTTACTGACGGTGATGTAAACAGTAACTGGTCATCTGCGAGTCTTGATGAAATCAACCAATGGGTTGCTGCATATACAGAGCTTTATGCAACCATGAGTGAGGCGAGAGCTTATGTTCCCGGACATAACTATCCTGAATATCTCCATGGTTCGGGTGCCGATATTTATAGTGCGGAATCTATAAGTAAGATCGAGAGACTGATTGCCGAAGCTGAAAATGTATATGAAAGTGATTCTACAACAGTCAACGATGTAGTTACTATGACGAGTAAGCTTGAGGCTGCAGTTCAGGGTGCCTCGATAAATACAAGCGACGATGTTATCAGATTCTTCTTCTGCGATGACACAGGTGAGGTAATGGATAATAGAGGCGAAGTTACCCTTAAGTATCAGCTCACCGCCGGAGGAACTGTTCAAGAGCAGCCGACTAAATTCTATACCGAGAATGGTAACTATCCTTCCTTCTATGTAACTCCTGCCACCGGTGAAAGTTATATCTATAATGCACAGTTTGTGATTAGATATCCTAACGGCGAAGAGACTATCTGCGATCCCGTACAGGCGGAAATACCGCTCAGCGGACGTAACTGGTACTCAGACTGGTACTTCATTTATCAGCCGTCCGGCACAGGTACGGATCTGTCACGTTGGCACAGAGAGCCGGTTGCTGATGTAAGAACGAATGTACTCAGTAAAATTGAAGAGAGTACTGCAACCGAGGAAAATTATATCTTCGATATGAAGACAATACGTCCCTCGTTCATGGAGGCTGCACCGGCTGCAAATTCTGAGGCGAGTGCAATGGATCTGGATTTCCAGGATCTCTACATTGTATTCAAGGAAGATGTAACGGTTGTACCGACAAGTTCCGGTATTGGTGATTATACTATATATGCCGGTGCTTACAGGTTCACTAAGGACGGTTCTACAGGTCCGGAAGGTCCGCTTGTATATGCTCAGAATTCCGCAGGTAACTGGGTACCGAGACTGAATTTGTTCACGCAGCTTGCCAAGGATTATTTCACTAACCCGGTTAATTACGGCGAATATGTCTATCCTGATGATGGCGGAACTCCTGATGATTATATTGATGGTGTAGGAGCAGGCTTTGTTGCCAAAGGAAGCGGAGATGAGCTGTCAATTATAGCAGGAAGCCATATGAGTAACAAGACTGTTAATATGACTGTTAATAACGGTTCGTTCGCCGCAAACAGACTTATGCAGTTTATGACATCGGGAAGAATGTATTTCCGTTGGAGAAACAGCGGCAACCTTAATGTCTATAACAATGTTACAATGCTTGCAAGCGAGTTGACCTTAGCATCTTCGGGTAAGATCGTATCGCATAATGCCGATAAGCATTTCTACCTGGGAACCTTTGACGATGGTGTTGACTCAATGGAACTTGTAATTCTTACAGACCTCCATATACAGTATATCGACCGTTACGGAGATACACAATCGTTCATAATACGACGAGGTGTATGTAAGATCAAGAAGGATCCTGATGACGACGGAGATTACATTGCCGATCTCTTTGATAAGGACTACTGGAGTTCGTCACACGTACAATATCATGGTACAGGTACGGATTACACAGGAGAGCAAAACACACGATTCGGCAGATTCGGAGTAAAATACGTTAATAGTTAATCTTTAATTCAGGGCAATAAAACCCCCCGACAGATTCGGACTGTCGGGGGGTTCCTTTTTCTGAGTTTTCCGCACTATATTTTTCCCGAGAGAAAAATATCTATAGCACAGTCAGGACTGCCGGCTCTTCCGGTGTAGCAGGGGATGCCCTCGTCATCAAGAATTGATTCAGAGCTATCCTCAATATTGCCGCATATCACGGCATCAACTTCAAACATACTCAGCATCCCGATTACCGATTCGCAATCCCCGCTCATTGTTGCAAGAATTTCCGAATGACTTATGCATCCGTTTTCTATTTCATATATTTTGAAATATCTGACGGTTTCAAATTGATTATGTATCAGGTCAGAGCTTTTGTCATACGTTACAGCTATCTTCATTATATATCCCTCCCGATTTTAATATACATTAATATATCATGTGTATAATTGCTTGTCAATATCATACCTGTATCAAAATAAAAGCTTCGATTAGTCAGATATTTTTTTACTATGCAGGTATTTTTCGGTTTCTTGCTTAATATAATATAATAGTTGACCGAAAAAAATCAAAAAAAAAAATCAATAAAAAAAATTTAAAAAAGGCTTGACATTTGCTCCGAGATGGTGTATTATAATAAAGTCGCTGAGAGATAACAAAAAAACTTCTCAAAGCAGCATGGGAGCATAGCTCAGCTGGGAGAGCATCTGCCTTACAAGCAGAGGGTCATAGGTTCGAGCCCTATTGTTCCCATCTTTTGGTCCGGTAGTTCAGCTGGTTAGAACGCTAGCCTGTCACGCTAGAGGTCGACGGTTCGATCCCGTTCCGGATCGCTATATGCCTATGTAGCTCAGTCGGTAGAGCAGAGGACTGAAAATCCTCGTGTCGGTGGTTCGATTCCGCCCGTAGGCATCTGTGCGGATGTAGCTCATCTGGTAGAGCGCAACCTTGCCAAGGTTGAGGTAGCGGGTTCGAGCCCCGTCATCCGCTCCACTGTATTATATTATACAGATTATAAGTACTTGTTACTTATGTATTCCTTTGTTCAAAATGAATGTGGAGCTTGATATTCTGATTAAGCTCCATGTTTGTTTGGCGATATAGCCAAGTGGTAAGGCACGAGTCTGCAAAACTCTGATCCCCGGTTCAAATCCGGGTGTCGCCTCTCTTAAACGGCAATAGATTCAGCTGTATGGCTTTATCTATTGCTGATTTTATTTTAATCCGGAGTGATAGAAGTGAAAAGGATAGCAAGCTTTGAAGTAAACCATGATTTGCTCGACAGGGGCATATATACCTCACGCATCGACGGGGATGCGGTAACTTATGATGTCCGCATGAAAAAGCCTAACAACGGCGATTATCTTTCTACGGGAGAAATGCATACGATTGAACATCTTTTTGCTACATACGTAAGAAACAGCCGATATTCCGACAGCATTTTATATGTGGGGCCTATGGGCTGCCGAACAGGTTTTTATATACTCATCCGTGATAATGTCAGCCCTGCTGAGGCGATAGAACTTATTAAGCAGTCGTTTTCCTTTATTGCCGGTTTTGAGGGTACAATACCGGGCAGCACTCGCATGGAATGCGGAAACTATCTTGATCATGACCTCCCGGCAGCTAAGAAAACTGCTGAGGAAATGCTTTCCGTAATTAAAGATTGGACCCCGGATATGCTTGTATATAAAAATAATTAGTGATTTATCCGTATTCTCTGTTTTTCTTGACAAAGCTTTTATAATTATTTATAATTATATCAGATTTTCCGGGATATCCGCTATGGCAGACAGTGTTGTCAATGTCTGCTTTTCAAATGTAAAACGGAGAATTGTTTTTAAGGTTGAAAGTGCAGAGATAAAGTCTGCGAACATATTGTGATAAATTGTTTTGTAAAATCTACAGTAAAGAGGAGATTATTGAATTTGAAATACAGGAAAGTTATCATAGCTTTTATTGCATCCTTGTTTGTTTTTACACTATACGGGAGCTTTTTCGTTATTGCAGAGGATAGACCTACCTTTGGAATAAATGAAATTATAGATTCGAGCAGTAATGTTACCGCTATTGTTTCTTTCACTCCGGGTAAGGCTGCATCCGGTACCATAAAAATCGGATATGATACAAAGATACTCAAATTTGTTTCGGTTGATAAGGGTGCGTCAAATGCAAAGACGATAAATATCAATTCAGACAAAAACGGTGAGATTTCCATAGATTTCGACAATGCGGGCGGGATTGTAAGAGGAAATACCGAGCTTGCCGGGATAGACTTTGTTCTGAGGTCAGACAGACTTTCATCGGATGATGTATATGCGAAAAGTTTTGCATTATATGATGACAGAGGTAAACTTATCTCCGATAACAAAACCGCTGATTTAATGTACAGTATAAATTCAGGAAATATGTATCCCGAATACAGTGAGGATGAATTTCCGGGAGAACAAAGTAACAGCGGTAACAGTGACAACAGCAGAACCGAAAGCAGTAACGGTGACAACAGCAGAAGCGAAAGCAGTAACGCTGACAACAGCAGAACCGAAAGCAGTAACGGCGACAACAGCAGAAGCGAAAGCGGTAATGGTGACAACAGCATAAGCGAAAACAGTAAAGGTAACACCGGTGACAACAACGGTAATGGCGGCAACAACAGTGTTGGCGGCAATAACGACAATAACGGCAATAACGGCAATGACGGCAATAACAGTAACAGCGGCGGAAGCGATAACAGCAGTGTCGGAAGCAGAACACATACCGATGGTTCCGAGGGTTCCGGAAGTACAGTATCCGGCGGCAGTGAAAATTCCGCAGGAGGAGCCGAAAATCCGCAGACTCCCGATGGTACCGTACAGGTACAGAGCGATCCTGAAAATGCCTCGGTATTTCCCGATGCCGAGGGTACAGTCAGCGGGAATGAACAGGATGTTTCCGATAACGATATGAGTACCCCCGGCGGCACAGACGGCTCGGAAGTAACTGCTGACGGTGCCGCAGAGGAAGTCTCCGGAGAAAAGGATAATCGTGTTATTATTGTTATCGTTATATCTTCAATTACGGTGGTTGTAGTAGGTGTATTATATTTTCTCGTTTCACGCTGGATTGATAAAGATGATGAGTCGGATGAAGACGGCAAAAAGGAAACGGATGATAAGGAATAATAAATTATTCTCCCTGCCTGTGAGCTATGTTCTGACAGGCAGGGAGTTGCATTTATATAATGTTTTTTTCCAAAACATCGGAAATATATTTAAAGTACGATGTTTTTTTCATAACTTCATCCTGATGCTTTATATAATAATCAAAATCCTCCTTAAATCCGTCATAAAGAGGAATGGTATCAGGCAGGATATTATATTGCTCCGTTACATCAAGATAGTATGCATAATCGTGGAACGGGAAAAAACTGCGTTGATTATGTGTGGAATCAACGTATATCCTTTTCAGCTTCCTGCCGGCTATATCATAGCATATTTCTACAAATTTATTTATGTCAATTATTTCCCTGTTTCCCACATTAAAAATATGTATATCCGGCTTTTTTATGAGCAGAGAATCCGCAAATTTGCACAAATCCTGCACATTATAAAACTGCAGGGGCATTTTTCCGTCCTTTGGAATATAAAACGGCATATTCTTTAATGCACAATCAAATACAAATCCCTCACGATAGAGATTCTGATATTTTCCGTAAAAATAAGGTGGTCTGATTATATATGCGTCAGGTCTTGCCTTTAGCAGCACCTTCTCGGCTTTGATTTTATTTATACCGTAATCACCCCATATGGAATTAGGACCCACAGGCTGACCGGTGTTGAAGGGGAGAGGTGTTGTTTCGGGATATACGGCACTTGAGCTTATGAATATAAAATCCTCGACATCACCAAGACTGTTGAGGAGATTAAGCATTTCGTTTTCAGTATAAATATTGACTGCCAGAACCAAATCAAAGCTATGTTTTTTCAGTTCAGGGCATATCCTTGTTTTGTCACCTTTTATAAGCTTAACACCCTGCGGCTGTGGGTGAGTGGCTCTGTTAAAGGTATATACTTCATTTCCTGCAAGAGAGTAATACTCGGCAAGGTATTTACTGACAAAGACAGTTCCGCCCGTAACAAGGATTTTTTTCATTATCACACACTCCTCATGTTCTGTTTGTTAAGTCAATATGCCGATGCCATAATTATATCAAAAAGATAAATGTAAGTCAACTGCATAAAAATCGCAGCATACCCCGAATTATCGGTATGCTCCGCAGATTTTTATTTGTTGTGTTAAGCTGCTTATATTAAAGTGCCGAGTAGCCGAAGCTGTTTACGAGAGCGTCAAGCTTTTCCCCCTGTTCGCAGAAAGGGCAGCGGTGCGGCTTGTAGCTCTGATAATCCCCGAGATCATTGGGGTCAAATACGGAATTAACGGGGTGTCCGTCACATTCCTCTACGGTAGCAAAAATAGAAGCAACTCCCGCAACTCTTCCGCCATAGTAATTTACGGCATCAATAGCGGCAAGTGCACTTTTACCCGTCGTCACGGAAGCGGCAAGAACAAGCACATTTTTTCCTGCAAGCATAGGAACAAGATTATCACGGAAAATCATTTGTCCACCCTGTATATATTCCGGCGATACGACATAAATTGTCTGGTGTGCATTCATATTAAGATAATGGTCGCTTGTAAGCTCATCGGCAATACAGGTGCCAATGACCTCCATGCCGTCAATGCAAAGGATAGTGTCAACTATGGTGTTGGTTCGGTATTCATCTACAAGCTCTTTTGCAACAGCCCTGGCCTCAGACAGACGCATCTTCTGAGTTGTAACATCAATAAAATAATTGGTATGGCTGTGCATGGTTGCAAAATGACCTTTTTTTACACGAAGAAAAACATTATTATTTTTTGTTCTGATTTTAAATTCTTTAGTCATAATTTCACCCCATATAAACAAAATTTATTTGATACAATAATTATTTTACAACAAACTGACCAATAAATCAAGCACTAAATAGATTATAAATGAAAAATGTAAAAATATTTATGTATTGACTTAATATGTAAAGTGTGTAATAATATTACTTGAAATATAACTAAGCCGGTTGTAAAGGTTAGGAAGTTATTTCAATTATTATTTAAAATATCCGGGGGGAAGTTTTTATGAAAAGAAAATTTGTAAAAATACTTGCGTTGTTGATGACGGTTTGTGTTTCGGGTGCCGTTTCGGCTTGTACAAAAGGGGATGAGTCACAAAAAACTGTCGGAAATGCGGAGTCAGAGGTAATGGAAAGTTCAGTGGGTATCCAATCGGATATCAGTGCGGTATCTTCGGAAGTTTCGGAAAATTCTTCCGGGAAAACCGATAACGCCTCAGATGTAAGCGAGGCGACACAGACAGAAACGTTCAACAATAATGTTCAGAGCAGTACACAGAATGTTGTTGGGCAAGACTCGGCTGCATCGGTATCAAAGCAGACATCAACGGATTTTTCTTCCAAAACCAATAATACTGTATCACAAAGCGGCAGTGAATCCGAAATATCGGATGACAATGAGAATGGAGACGTTGTCGATATTGAGCGATTGGGTGGCTGTGGTACTTCTGATGATACTTTTCAATATGGAAAGATTGTATCCGAAGGTATGTGCGGGGATACTGTCAAGTATCAGTTACATGAATCAGGTGTAATGATTATCAGTGGAAACGGTGCTATGTACCATTATGACGAAAGCGGAGAGGGCAATATCGAATCGGAAGCGGAACGGCCATGGAGTGATTTTTATGATGATATCATAGCGGTTGCTATAGAAGACGGTGTTACGAGTATAGGTTCTTATGCATTTTCCTCTTTACCACAATTACGGGAGGTTTATATTGCCGATTCGGTATCCGGTAATATGGGGATACGAACGTTTTATAATTGCCCGGAATTGAAAAGCATACGAATTTCAGAAAATATTAAAGTTATTTCCGGAAATGTATTTGAAGGCTGTGCCGGACTTGAGGAGATATCTATACCTGATGGTGTTGAATTTATAGGTTACTATGTTTTTAAGGATTGTGTAAATTTAAGAAAAATTACAATACCCGAAAGTGTTAATGAGATTTCTCTTTATGGACAGGATGGGCATTTATTCTCCGGATGCAGCAGTTTGGAAGAAATAGAGGTTTCGGAAAAAAATGCTGTCTATGCATCAGATGACGGTATTCTTTATAATAAGGATAAAACCGAATTGTTATTCTATCCTCAAAACAAAAGCGGTGCCGTTTATGAAATACAGCCCGAAGTAAAAGAAATATGCGGTTGGGCTTTTTGTGATTCTTGTAATCTTGAAACAATTACTATTCCGGAAACGGTTGTCAATATAGGGTATGCAGCTTTTCATGGATGGACTTCTGAACAAATGATAATATTTGAGGGCATAGATCCGTCACTTAAGGATTGGGCGGATGACTGGAGTGCTTTTTGTGATGCGGATTCTATGTGGGATACTGAATGATTTATAAAAATAGGTGTGAGGGATTTTATTATGAGCAGAAAATTTGTAAAAATACTTGCGTTGTTAATGACAATATGTGTGTCCGCTGCTATGTCATCCTGTACTAATGGTGAGAGTACGGATGAAACCGCAGCGAATGTCAGCTCGGAGGAGTCGGTCGAGAGTGTTGGTTCCGATATTGAGAAAAGCTCCCGGGTGAAGACATCGGATATTATAAGTTCATCGGAAAACTCGGAGGATATCAGCGAGGTATCCGTAGATACCTCGTCAGAACCTTTGCCGGAGAAAAGCGATTATGTTGTAAGTCAGGTTTCTCAAAGCGTATCTGATACAGTGTCAACAGACAAGACCGGGGATTCGCAGCTCTCTAAAAATACGGACGTTTCAAACAATACTACTTTGGATCAACACGTAGGTGGTGAGTCTGAAATATCCGAAAATATAACAGAGCGTGAGGCACTTGAAAATTATGTTTCATCCATGCAGACCGAAGGGGAGATAGTTGAAGATTATTTTAGTACACAGGGCATTTCGGCAAAGTGGAATGTAAATAAGTATAAGATAGATGATTTCAATTGTGACGGAAGTGACGAGCTTATCATACAATACTACTGTGGAATTGATGTTAATGGAAGAAGTGCTGAAAAGCAGGGCGTTGCAATTAAAATAGTAAAGTTCGAGGATGGACAGATAAAGGAATACAGCAATTTTAATTCATTCAATAATTATATAAGAACAGCGGGAGCTGATGTAGGTACGGATTCAGAGATTACTGAGGAGCCCTATGTTGATTCTGACGGAAATATCGGAATATTTACTTCCCGTGCAATTATGTCAAGTTGTACCGGTCTTTATTACTGCACTTCGGTAATTAATAACGGTGTATTGGTTAATCAAGGCGGTTTCGGGTCGGTAATTATGTATGGTATGCTGGGTCATTACGGACATGAAGATCAACCGAGTGATGCACCGTATTATTTTGAGATAACTCCGGATAATTCTTTTAATCATGCCTATTTGTTTATGGAGTTGGAAAACATAATGGACAGCAACAACAATTATATTGATTATAGTGAAGCAAAGGAAAAATTTGAAAGTACCGAAAATATTAACAGAATTTCAGACTTTGCTATAAACAGTGAATCTGTGCCGATAATTTTAAGGCAGAATTATTTTAATTTTGATCAGTTGTGCTTCTACATGGATTAACGGAAAACAAAAAGCGTGTTAAAGGTAGTTTTGTCGAAAGGAAACTATAACAAAATCCATGCCCGACCATCAGTAAAATATCCGATGGTCGGGCATAAAAGTTATTATCAAACTAACCGAATACGGCACGGCTCA
>CANQAJ010000045.1 GCA_947589365.1 uncultured Clostridia bacterium
GTATAACCGTCATCGGTATAGGTATCATCGGTATAATCATCCGTATAACCGTCATCGGTGTAGGTATCATCAGTGTAATCATCCGTGTAACCGTCATCGGTGTAGGTATCATCGGTATAATCACCATCTTCACTGACAGAGGTCTCCTCGCCGACCGATTCTTCCTGACTCTCCTCAGACTCGGCAGAGGATTCATTATCGCTGTCATCCTTTGCCTTGCTGACCTGCTTATTACTGCTGTTTTCCTTTGTCGGATTTGAGCTTACCTTGCTGTCCTCATATCCAAGCTTAAGATATGACTTTCCGCCGTCTGCTGAAGCAAGCGATACGTCAAGAGTTCCTTTAGCATCTTCTCTCACATTTTTTGAAAGTATATCCGCTGCACTCCGAAGCTTATATTCTATATTTTCAAAGGTTCCTATAATTATGGTAAAGCCTGTGCTTTTAATAAGCTTTATTGATGAGGTATCGGAAATATCTATCGTCTTTATATCGGCAATCTTGTATTTACTTACATTTTCAATGATCCTGTCAATATATTTTTTCACATTGTTGTCTTTATATTGTATTTTTGAAGAAAGCTTGACGTTTTTCAGATTTGCTCCGAGTATCTCCGGTATATCCTTATATTTTTTCTCACCATATTTATTCTTACCGATTATATCAATAATTTTTCCGCTTTTGCTGAGAATAATATATTTACCGTTATACTCAACGGCAGAAGCAGGCTTCGCTTCGGTAACAACGATATTGACTTTGTTAAAGAGCTTTTTATTGATTTCAACCTCTTCTATGTAGGAAAATTTGCTCTGTATTTTTTCCACTCCCCGTGAGGTATCACATAAAAGTAAATTATCCCCCTTATTTATCATTGAGGCAGCTATTATATCCTCTTCATCATATCTTGTTTTTCCCTCAACCGTTATTTCGTCAATCTTAAAAAATACCGTCAGCGACAAACCCACGCATATTGCAATAAGGATAAGCAATGTAACTGTCCCCAACAGCACCCTACGCATTTTTCTTATGTACGGATTGACAGGCTCCTTGGGAGGTGTTACCAGTCTCGGCACAGGTATCTTTTCGGTATCGGCTGCCTTATTTTGCTTTGGAGAAGACTTCTTTTCTGCTTCAGGAGATGATTTCCCCTGTCTTGCGGCAGTCTTTTCCTTTTGTACGGTTTTGCTTTTGGGGATAACTCTTTTCCCGGCTCCGGACTTATCGATTCCCGGATTTTCAGGGCGGTTCCGGGTTCTGTTGCCCGAATACGCATTTATATCCCTGTTCCGTGCAGCAGCCGTTGTTTCTTTGCTTTTTCCCGCTCTGCCGGCGGGAGAAGGTGTAGGTCGCTGTATCTGCTTATTACTTTTTGATGAAGCGGCAGGTTTTCGGATATTCGGGTCGCCCCTGCCGCTCGGCGGACGTTTCTTACTTCCGCCCCCGGAATTATTATTCATTTCGATTCCTCCGTTGAGGCTTTATTTCTTCACAAAATTTATTCATTACTTCCCCGATGCAATAACCTCGACTATTACCGCATATATCCTTTTTACGGCATCACTCACAGCCATTTTGCGGGCATTGGAAGAATATTCCCTCAGCCGCTCGGGATCCGAAGCGAGCTTATCTATTTCTTCCGTAAGTCTTTCGGGAGTGAGATCCTTTTCCTCAATCATTACTGCGGCATTTTTTTCAACAAGTGCCATTGCATTATGAAACTGATGATTTTCCGCAACATTCGGTGACGGGATAAGCACGGCAGGCTTACCCTTTACCTGAATTTCACTGAGGGTAATTGCTCCTGCCCTTGACACAACAACATCGGCTGCGGCAAGACAAACAGGCATATTATTTATATACTCTCTTATGTCAAGATTTTTTGCTTTCTCTAAATCCGCACCTTTTTCCCTGAGAAGATCGGGAAACCATTTTCCATACTGACCGTATGCATGAATATGCTGATATCTCCCGTCCTTAGCACTTCTTGCTATTATATCCGCAAGCGATTCATTTATAATTCTCGCCCCAAGACTTCCGCCAAAAGAAAGAATAACAGGTCTTTCGTCAAGTCCGAGTTCCTTACGACTTGCTTCCCTGTCCGCAGTTTGTATTTCCCCTCTGACGGGATTGCCGGTTATAACAAATTTCGGATTGCCCTTGAAATGCTTTTCGGCGGCAGGCATTGCGAGCATAACCCTGTCAGCGTGTTTTGAAAGCATTTTATTTGTCACCCCGGGAAAGGCATTCTGCTCATGTATGATAGTGGGTATTCCGAGCTTTGCCGCTGCCCTGAGAACAGGTCCGCTGACATATCCGCCCGTTCCTACACATATATCGGGTTTAAATTCCCTGATTATCCTCTTGGCAGCTCTTCCGCCGGTTATTGCTTTTTTTACGGTTACTATATTATCCTTTATTCCCTTGGGCGTAAGCTTTCTGCTGAAGCCCTGAACATTGATTCCCCTAAATTCAAAGCCCGCCTGCGGAACAAGTCTTTCCTCCATTCCGCCTGTTTTCCCCACATAAAGTATCGCGGCATCCGGTTGTCTTTCCCTTACATAGCCCGCTATTGCAAGTGCGGGATTTATATGTCCGGCTGTTCCACCGCCCGCAAAAAGTATTCTCATAAAAGCTCACTCCTATATTTTTTCGAGGTTAGATGTTCTCGAAATCGAAAGCACTATTCCCATCTGAGCCATAAGCATCATCAGCGATGTTCCTCCGTAGCTGAAAAACGGCAGGCTTATGCCTGTATTCGGCAGCCAGTCGGTTATAACGAGGATATTTAGTATAACCTGAAGTCCTATCTGTGCAGAAAGACCTGTTCCGAGCATGGAACCGAAGGGATCCTTGGCTCTCATGGAAATTGTTATTCCCCTCCAAACAAGGAGAACAAATATCAATAAAATAAGTACTGCCCCTACAAATCCGAGTTCCTCACATACAACGGCAAAAACAAAATCGTTCTGTGCCTCGGGTATATACATAAATTTCTGTCTTGACTGACCAAGCCCCAGACCCCATATTCCTCCCGAGCCTATAGCATAGAGAGAATTTCTTGTCTGATATGTCGTCTGCCACATATCTTCTGTGGTATAGGTAAGTGCCTGACCCCAACCGTCAAGTCTTTGCATTGCATAACCGAGCTTATCGGTTGCTACCAAATATACGATAACCGCTCCGACAGCCAAAGCTGCAATAACAAAATATCTCAGCTTAACGCCGCCTATAAACATCATTACCGCACCAAGCATTACCATTATGACAATACCGGAATAATGCGGTTCTTTCAACAAAAGAAATACATAGATACCAAGCAGCAGAACGGGTACCAATACCCCGTATCGGAAAGTATGCATCTCACGGAAATGCTTTGACGACCAATCCGCTATCGCAAGTATCAATGCGAATTTTGCTACCTCTGATGCCTGAAAAGAAAATGCACCTCCAAAATCAATCCACCTTTTCGGATCACCGGGCATAAATAAAACTACTACAAGCAATGCAAGACCTATCAGATATACAAACGGTGCAAGAAAATGGAAATGATGATAATCAAAATATGATATGAGCATCATTGCAATAAAACCAAACACCGCAAAGATAGCCTGCTTTCCCAAATACATCTGACTGTCATGATCGTACGAAAGTGCCGACGGGTAGCTTGCGGAATACATCATTATTATTCCGATTATAACCAATACAATCACAAGAAAAAGAAATGTCATATCCATTCCAAGTCTTATCGAAAAGAGCTTTATTTTATTCTTGACCTTTTTAAGTCCTTTATTTTCGGTAACTTCCTTAAGCTGAGGTGCTTTATTACCGCTCGGCTGCGGTTTATTCACAGGCAGCTTTCGTGCCGGAGATGAACCATTAGGCACTCATAACACTTCCTTTCCGTATAAAATTCATCAAAATATATCAAAACGCAGCTCCACCGTCAAATATCACCATTGCGAGTGCTGCGGCACCGCATAATGCTTCAATCAGACTGAATACTACGACTATCTTAACCTCGGACCATCCGCACATTTCAAAGTGGTGATGAATCGGACTCATTTTGAAAAGCCGCTTTCCTTTGGTAAGTTTAAAATAAGTAACCTGCAATATAACGGAAAACATTTCTGCTATATAGACAAAACCAATGGGTATAAGGAGTATCTCCCTGTCAAGTCCGAAAAGCACGGCACATACATATCCTCCGAGAAAAAGCGAGCCTGTATCCCCCATAAAGGTCTTTGCCGGATGGAAATTCCACAAAAGGAACCCGAGACAGCCTCCCGCAAGTGCCGCAGACATAATCGAAAGTCCCATTCTTGCAGTAAAGCTTGATATAAGCATCATAAATATCGCCGCAAACATTGTAACCGAACCGTTGAGTCCGTCTATTCCGTCCGTCAGATTAACAGCATTCACAATTCCGACTATAAGAACAGCCGCTATCGGATAGTACATTATTCCTATATCAACCGAACCGATAAACGGTATATACGTGCTTGTGGTTTCTCCGAAAAAATACATTGTCACAAGATATGCTATCGCAGCAAGAAACTGAAGAGCAAGCTTCTGTACGGGTGTCAGTCCGAGATTTCTTTTTTTTGCCACCTTTACATAATCGTCAAGAAAACCTATGGCACCGAATGCAGCAGCCATAAACAAGCCGCCGTATATTTTTGCACTTTGCAGGGTCGATTCTGCCGGTATCCCGTCTCTCTCCCCCATGTGGTGATAAAGCAGCACACATATTACGGTCGCCGCTATACTTGCCGCTATGAACATAAAGCCGCCCATAGTAGGGGTACCTTGCTTTCCCTTGTGCCATTTCGGTCCTTCTTCACGAATTGTCTGCCCAAAATGAAGCTTCCTCAGAAACGGAACAAGCCGGATTCCCATAAGACCCGCTATAGCAAAAGAAAGTACAGCCGCAATTACTGTCCAAGCTCCAGACATTATTTAATCCACCTTTCATAAACCCGTTGTTTTCCACAAATCTATCGTTTAATATCAGTCATTACTGTCACTTGTAAAATATCCCGATATTGCCGCCAAAGGAAGTCCCGAAGCAATAAGAACACCCATACAGGCAAGTACCTCTTCCACCGAGTATTTATCTTTATCAAGACATATTCTGCTCAGTATACCGTTTCCTACGATATCAAGAGTGACCGTATTGCAACATTCGGATATATTGCGGCAGGCAAGGTCGGCACCGTAATTATGTGCGGAATATGTCAGAACGTTATTTTCATCCGTTCCGATATTTTCATAAGCCGTGACTCTTTGTCTGAATCCGCTTATGCACCTGTCACTGTTTTCTTCATCGTAAAGAACGGTATCCGCTATCACATCTTTGGGGCATTCCCCGTTATACCCGGATGTTTCTATTACAAAATCCGTATTCTCGGAAAAGTCATCAATGCAATTATTATAGGAGCAAAAATCCAGAATACCTGAAATCAATTCTGCAAGCCTTTGAGAATTTTTGCAGGCAAGAAAAATCAGTCTCGGTCTTTGAACTGTTTTCATTTTATTAGTCATTTCGAGCCCCCCTGTTATATTTTATTTTTCCGTAATGTTACTCAATACCGTTATCCTCATTAAATTCAACAGTAACAACCGTATACGGTTCAACTTCTGTTCCCGGCTCAATATCCTGCGATTTAGCGTACGCATCACCATTATTAACCGCCGAACCGGATAAGCATACATTGAGATCATTTGTCGATGCAAGGTAATTCACGTCGCTAAGGCTGCAATTTCTGAAATCGGGTACTGTCACCTTTTGCTTTCTGCTTTTCTCATCAGTATACAGCACAACCGTTCCCTCTTTCGGAATACTTGAATAAGCGGCAGGATTCTGTGCAACAACGGTATTTCCGTCACCTACTACTTCCGCCCTCAGACCGTCATTCTCCACCTTTTGCTTAGCTTCGTCAACGCTCATATTGTCGTATACTCCGACCGTTGTATCAAGCTGCTCGGCTTCCTCCTCGGTAAATACCTTTTCAATTCCAAGATACGGGAGTACCTCTCTCATAATATTTCTGAAACAGGGACCTGCCACAGCGGAACCGTAGTAATTTATTTCGGGATCAGGTGTATCAAAATAGCAAAGCAAAGCTACCTCCGGATCGTCACACGGTGCAATACCGCAAAAAGATGCAATATAATCCTTTGTAGGATTACCGTCCTCGTCAACTATCTTCTGTGAGGTACCGGTTTTTCCTCCTATACGATAACCCGCAACATATCCGTTTGCAGCACCGCCTCCCGGCTTTGCATTTCTTTCAAGCATGGAAAGAACCTTATTCGCAACATCTTCGCTTATTGCCTGTCTTTTTACGGTAGGCTCGGTTGCTTTCACAACATTTCCCTCGCTGTCCACAACCTGTGAAACAACATAAGGCTGCATAAGCTTGCCGCCGTTAGCTATGGCGGAACACGCTGTTATCATCTGAATGGGTGTGATTTTGAAGTTCTGTCCGAAGGACGAAACGGCAAGATCCATAAGGCTCATCCCTGCCGGCTCACCCTCTTTATCGTAGAATATGCTTTCACTTTCTCCCGGAAGATCTATTCCTGTCTTTTCCGAAAAACCGAGAGCAACATAATATTCATAGAATTTTTCCCTTCCCAGCATAAAACCCATCTGCATAAATGCCGGGTTGCATGAATTGCAAAGTGCGTCTTCTATTGTCTGCGTACCGTGCCCCGCACTGTCCCAGCAGTCTATTGACTCAGCTCCCTCATACGGGACATATGAACCTGTGCAGGTGAATGTTGTATCTTTTTTTATAAGATTCTCGGATAAAACTGCCGAAGCCGTAACCATCTTGAATACCGAACCGGGTATATAGGTATCACTGACACCCTTGTTTCTCCACTGAGCACTCTGTGCCTTAGCTGTTGCCGCATCCTGTTCATCCTCGGGAAGCTTATCTATTTCCTTTTTCTTCTTTTCGTCGGCAATCTCAAACGGATTATTCGGGTTAAACGAACCCTCGCAGGCAAAACCGAGTATCGCACCCGTCTTAACATTCATCATAATGGCACAGCCTCTGTTTGACACATTATATTCCTTTATTGTCTGACGGACATATTTTTCCATTATGCTCTGTATATTTTCATCAATTGTCAGAACAAGGCTGTTTCCGTCAGAAGCCTCAACCTTCTGTTCATACTGATACGGAAGCGGGTTGTTCTGTGCATCCTGTGCTATTACAATTCTTCCGGAATTTCCGTTAAGCTCTTCGTCATATTCGTACTCCAAACCCGAAAGTCCCTGACTATCGCTTCCCACAAATCCGAGAACCGCACCGGCAAAATTATCATGTGTATAATATCTTTTGTAATTTTCAATAAGATCTATCACTCCGCTTATCTCATGTTTTTTATACATATCATCACAAAACTTAAGTACCCTATCCTTAAGTTCCGCATCCGCTTTTCTCTTAAGCATAACATAATAGGAATTTTCCTTTGTTTTTTTAATTATATCATCCTTATCAAGGTCAAGTATTTTTGAAAGCCCTTCGGCAAACACTTCTCTTCTTTCATCAGTCCAATCCTTAAAATTTGCAGGAGCAAGAACTATATCCCACACTGTAATACTTTGTGCAAGTATATTACCGTTGCTGTCATATATACTTCCTCTTTTTCCCGAAACCGTCGTATCATGAAGCTGCTGCTCTACCGCCCTTTTTTGCAGATCCTCGGACTGATAAACCTGAAGGTACAACAATCTCGCTATAATCGTTCCGAAACCGAGCAGAATTATTATTACCATTGTTATGGTAGACCTACGCCATAATGTGGCGGCAGCACCTTTTTTTGCCATTATCGTTGTCCCTTCTTTCCCTTAAAAATAAGTCCCGGTATTAATTCTATTGAAGTTTTGCAGTTATTATGATATTATGAAAAATAAACAAAAAATCACAATACACCTACATAAATACTTTTCCGAATGCATCCAACACGACCGTAAATACGTTTTTCGACGAATCGTCATCAACTACCTCTCCCTTATCTCCGTCCGATAAAGAGAAAAATTTCTTCTGTGCATTCTTTGCCGGAGTCATATTGAGCTTTGTTTCCGCAAAATTTTTGACAAAGGCATCCGTAAGCTTGCTGTCTATCTCAAGCCGGTATTTTGCCTGTAGATTCTGAAGCTCTGTAAGCTCCTTATTTTTTTCGGTTATACTGTCGTTGATTTCATTTAGCTCGGCATTGAAATGCACAAAAAGTATTGCAACCGACGCAAGTACAATCGTAAGCAGGCTTACAAAGAAAATAACCACAGGATTTCTCTTTCTCCTTTGTGCTTTTGAGGAGGAGCCTTGACTTATGCTTATGATCTGCCCGCTTTTCTTCTTTTTTCTCGATTTTTTATCCGCACTTGACATCTGTATGTCATCATTTTCTTCAAAAAGAGAAAGATCATATGCTTGATTTTCCTTTTTCTGAGCCATATTTTCCCCTCCTATTTATATTAAGAAAGCATTTTTTATATTCTGATTTTCTCGCAGCACCTCAGTTTTGCACTTCTGCTGCGTGGATTTTCTTCAAGCTCACCGCTGTCTGCTTCGATAGGCTTTCTGTTGACAAGCCTTGCAGACGGCTTACGTCCGCATACACATATCGGAAAATCCTTTGGGCATATGCATCCCTCGCACCACTTGGCCATTCTTTGCTTGACCATTCTGTCCTCAAGTGAATGAAAGGTTATAACCGCAAGTCTTCCGCCTGTTCTGAGCGAAGCAAAGGCATTGTCAAGCCCCTCGGAAAGTCTGTCGAGTTCACCGTTCACAAATATGCGGAGTGCCTGAAAGGTTTTCCGTGCAGGATGCTTATCATGCCTCTTTGCGGCAGGATAAGCGGATTTCACTATCTCCGCAAGCTGTGTTGTTGTCGTTATGGGACTCACTGCTCTTTCTCTTTCTATCGCACGGGCTATATTTTTGGCAAATTTTTCCTCGCCGTATGCAGAAAGTATATGTACAAGCTCCGAAAAGCTCAGAGTATTTACATAATCTGCCGCAGTGGGACCGCTCCGGCTCATTCTCATATCGAGCGGTGCATCACTATGATAGGAAAAACCTCTTCCGGCACAATCAAGCTGATGTGAAGATACTCCGATATCCATCAGGACGCCGTCAAGATATTCCGTGTCAAGCCCCTTTATCACCGATGGTATCTCCGAAAAATTCGCCTTTACTACCGTCACTCTTTCATCTTTGCCAAAACGTTCATTCAGAACCTCTATGGCATCGGGATCCTGATCGACACAAATCAATCTTCCGTTTTTCCCGAGCTTTCCGAGTATTCCGGCGGAATGTCCTCCGCCCCCCGCAGTACCGTCAAGATATATTCCGTCCTGATTTATATCAAGCAGCTCTATGGTCTTATCAAAAAGTACCGGCTTATGCGAAAATTCCATAGCTTCACCTCATCAAAGCTCAAGAGCACCCATGGTTTCGTAAACATCATCATCCGAAAGCTGTTCGTTATATTCCGCCCATTTTGCCGCATCCCATATTTCAACCTGACTGCCCGCACCGTTTATAACCACATCCTTATCAATTCCGGCATAATCTCTCAATGTCTGCGAAAGAAGAACTCTTCCCTGCTTATCGGGGATAAGCTCAACGGCACTTGAAAAGAAGAAACGCTTTAGCTTCACGGTCGTTGCTGACGGTTTGGAGGCGATACTCTCACCAAGCTTTATCCAGCTTTCCTTTGACAAAACCATAATGGTTTCATCCTTACCCTTGGTGGCATAGAAAACCTCACCAAGCTCCTCGCGGAACTTAGCGGGAATTATGACTCTTCCCTTAGAGTCTATATTATGTTGATAAGTACCGATTAACATAATATATACCACCACTCAGTACAACAATCTGAAATATCCATGGGTTTAGCTGACACAATGTTGCACAAATACCCACTCTGTTTTTATATTATAACTTAATACGCATAAAAAAGCAAGGCATTGAAAGTATTTTTTTAGCGGTTCATTCTTCTCAAAAAGAAATATTTATTATTTAAACACCGCAAAAATCGCCGATATATGCGGTTTTTTTTAAAAATAAATCTGTATTATTCCTATTTTTTTATAAAAAAATTTTTTATTTCCGTATAAAACCTCACCAATAACACAAAATAAATCCGGGGTGATTATATGCAGTATCTATATGCGTTCATTGTAGGCGGTATATTTTGTGTCATAGCTCAGATACTTATCGACAAAACACAGCTTACGCCTGCAAGAATACTTGTCATATATGTTGTAGGCGGAGTTATTCTGACAGCAATCGGTCTTTATGAGCCTATAGTTAATTTTGCAGGTGCGGGAGCTACAGTCCCTCTGACAGGATTCGGATATTCTCTTGCAAAGGGAATTGAGGAAGAGGTAAATGCAAACGGACTGATAGGTATTCTTACAGGAGGGCTTACCGCTTGTTCGGCAGGAATAGCAGCTGCCGTCTTTTTCGGATATATTATGGCAATATTCAAAAAACCGAGTACAAAATAGTTAAATTCCGACACCTGATTACGGAAGCCGCATAAGGCGGACTGCAATCAGGTGTATTTTTATATTGCAGCGGGTAAAATACTAACCGCTGACAGTATGTAAGTTATTGAATTTTACGGCTCTGAGTGATATACTTATTATCATAGAAAGAAACTAAAGGAGATAAGAAATGGCTACCTTTACTAAAATAGCACTCAAAAAATCATTTATAAAATTACTTGATGAACACCCTCTTTCACAGATAACCGTTAAGGATATTGTAAATGAATGCGGTGTGAACCGCAATACATTTTATTATTATTTTGAGGACATCCCTACACTTCTTGAAGATATCGTAACAGAAGACGCAGAAAAAATCATTCGGCAATACCCGACTGTAGAAAAAATTGAGGACTGTTTGAATGCGATCGTAGAAAATGCTCTTTTAAAAAAACGTGCGGTTTTACATATATATAATTCCGTAAACAGGGAAATTTATGAGCAATATCTATGGAAAGTATGCGATTATGTTATAGGCTCGTATATCACTACTATACTTAACGGAAGAAAAATATCAGAAAGTGATTTTAATGTAATAAAAAGATATTTTGAAAGCGTTGGTTTCGGAATGATTTCCGCATGGCTTACAACCGGTATGACATCCGATATTCGGACATTTTTTTCAAGAATATGTGAAATTAAAAGCGGTATGTTGGAAGAGATGATTTCACGCTGTGAAATAAAGTAAAATATACAGTATGGTCTTTTTGTCTTAAATTCGGTCATTAGTATGCCCCGTGCCTAAAAAACAGGCACAGGGCATTTTTTGTCCGTTTTCGTTATTAAAAGCAATAAATATAATGTTAATAGGAAATAAAAGGGGCGTTTGGTATGGTCTTTACAGTGCAACCTCTTTGTTTCCTGAAACAGATCCGCTGATAGAATAAAGAAAAGGAAAGGGTGACTGTTTATGCGTTTTTCAAAGGCGGTGGTCAAATACCGCATACCGATTTTAATTATTGCCGTGTTGCTTTTGATTCCGTCTGTTTTCGGCATGATAGGAACACGGATAAACTATGATATGCTCTCCTATCTGCCCGAGGATATGGAAACCGTCAAGGGGCAAAGTGAACTGCTCAAAGATTTCAATAAGGGTGCGTTTTCATTTATTATCGTTGAGGATATGCCCGACAAGGATGTTTCCGCACTGAAAGAAAAGGTTGAAGCTGTGGATCATGTGGAAAATGTCATATGGTATGATTCAATAGCAGATATATCCGTACCTAAGGAGATTCTGCCTGATGAAATATATGACGAATTCAACACGGAAGATTCAACTATGATGGCGGTATTTTTCGATTCATCTACCTCCTCGGATGCTACAATGGATGCTATAAAGGAAATCCGCAGAATCACGGGAGAGCAATGCTTCGTTTCAGGTATGTCAGCCATGATAACGGATCTCAGAAATATATGTGAGCAGGAGGAATCCGTATATGTTGCAATTGCCGTATTGCTTGCCTGCATTGTAATGCTTTTTCTGCTCGACAGTTGGCTTGTACCGTTTATCTTCCTTATAAGCATAGGAATGATGATACTTTTGAACCTCGGAAGCAATTACTTCCTTGGAGAAATATCCTATATTACAAAGGCTCTTTCAGCAGTTTTGCAGCTTGCCGTTACGATGGATTACTCAATCTTTCTCTGGCACAGCTATAATGAACAAAAAAACAAATACGAACATAAAGATGATGCAATGGCGGCAGCCGTAAAGAAAACCCTTACTTCGATTGTAGGAAGCTCTATCACTACCGTTGCGGGCTTCATAGCTCTGTGCTTTATGACCTTTACAATGGGACGTGATCTCGGAATAGTAATGGCTAAGGGTGTTATTTTAGGTGTCCTCGGTTGTGTTACGGTTCTCCCGTCACTTATCCTTGTGTTTGACAAACCGCTTCAGAAAACAAAGCACAGACCACTCATACCGGATATGGGCAGATTCGCAAATGGTATAACCCGTGTATTTCCCGTATTTCTTGTGATTTTTGTACTGCTTATACCCCCGGCTTACTACGGATATGAAAAAACCAATGACGAAGTATATTACGATTTATCTCAATGTCTTCCCGATGATATGGATTTTGCAATAGCAAACAACAAGCTTAAAGATAATTTTGATATTGCCACAACAGAAATGGTTCTTGTTGATTCGGATCTTAAACCTAAAACCGTTAAGGCTATGACCGATGAAATGGAAAAGGTTGACGGAGTTAAATACGTTCTCGGTCTTGAATCACTCGTTGGAACGAGGATACCCGAGGAAGTTATTCCCGACTCGGTAAGGAGTATGCTTGAAAGCGATAAATGGGAACTGCTTCTCATAAACTCCGAATATAAGGTGGCAAGTGATGAATTGAGCGGTCAGATAAACGAGCTTAATACAATACTGAAAAAATACGATGAAGGCGGTATGCTTATCGGCGAGGGTCCGTGTATGAAGGATCTGATAGAAACTACCTCACATGATTTCGAGGTCGTCAACATAATCTCGATACTTGCCATATTTGTAATAATCGGCTTGGTTGAAAGAAGCATATCTCTGCCTTTTGTATTGATTTCGGTTATCGAGCTTTCAATTTTCATAAACCTTGGTCTTCCACACTACCTCGGACAAAGCCTGCCGTTTATCGCTCCTATTTGCATAAGCACGATACAGCTTGGTGCAACCGTTGATTATGCTATTCTTATGACAACAAGATACAAGTCTGAGCGTATAAACGGATGCAGCAAAAAGAATTCCATAAAAATCGCACTTTCAACCTCAATTCCCTCAATCATTGTTTCAGGTATGGGATTGTTTGCCGCAACCTTTGGTGTTGCCCTTTACTCGGATGTAGATATGATAGGCTCAATATGTATGCTTTTGGCAAGAGGTGCAATCATCAGTATGGTTGCTGTTATATTCATGCTCCCCGCTTTGCTTATGCTATGTGACAGAGTTATATGTGCCACGACCATAGGTATGGGAAAGATATATAAATCAAATAATAAACAGGAGGCTGTCAGAAATGAAAAAGTCCATAGTTAAAATTATAACTGTTTGCCTTTGTGCAGCCATAGCATTCGGCGGTGTGGTTTTCACGGCTTCATCACTCAATTCAGGTGATAATACAAATGAAGAAAGCAAACAGGTCTCTGTTGACAAGGAAAATAATAATGATTCCAACTTTAAGGACGAAACGGTATATATCCTTGCAAATGCTGACGGGTCAACCGATAAGATAATTGTAAGCGATTGGATAAAGAACAAGCTAAAAAATGAATCGCTGAATGACAAGACGGAACTGACCGACATTGAAAACGTCAAGGGTAACGAAAAATACACCGACGGAAACGACAATACCAAAATATGGGATGCTGACGGAAACGATATTTACTATCAGGGAAACATAGATAAGGAGCTTCCCGTTGATCTTAAAATTTCCTATAAGCTTGACGGAAAAGACATATCCCCGTCCGAGCTTGTCGGAAAAAGCGGCAAGGTTACAATACGCTTTGATTACACGAACAAACAGTTTGAATATAAAGAGATAAACGGCAAGAAGGAAAAAATCTATGTTCCCTATGCTATGCTTACGGGAGTAGTGCTTGACAACGAAGTATTCGCAAATGCGGAAATTACAAACGGCAGGCTGATAAATGACGGCAGCCGTACTGTAGTTGTGGGTGCGGCGTTCCCGGGTCTACAGGAAAACTTAGGTATTTCAGAGGAAGATTTTGAAATACCCGACCATGTGGAAATTACGGCAGATGCGGAAAACTTTGAGCTTGGAATGACAGTTACCCTTGCCACAAACGAGTTGTTCAATGAAATTGACACAGACAGCCTTGATAAAGCTGACGACCTTAAGGATTCTGTAAAGGAGCTTACGGACGGTATGGATAAACTGCTTGACGGTTCGTCCGAGCTTTATGACGGTCTTTCGGAACTGCTTGATAAATCAGGAGAGCTTACAGAGGGAATAAATCAGCTTGCCGACGGTGCAGGCACACTTAAGAACGGTACAGCCGAGCTTGACAACGGAGCTTCAGAGCTGGAGTCCGGTGCAGAGCAGTTATCTGACGGTCTTAATACTCTTTCCTCACAGAATGACAAAATTAACGGCGGGGCAAAGCAGGTATTTGAAACACTGCTTTCAACGGCAAATAATCAGCTCGCCGCTGCAGGTCTTGAAGTACCGACATTGACAATTGATAATTATTCAAAGGTTCTTGATGATGTAATTGCTTCCCTTGATAAGAACGCAGTTTATGAAAAAGCTCTGAATACCGTAAAGTCCGCCGTTGAGGAGAAACGTTCATACATTACGGAGCAGGTAACGGCAGCAGTTCGTCAGGAGGTAGAAAAGCAGGTAACGGCAGCCGTTAAAAACGAGGTTACACCAAAGGTAGAACAGGCTGTGCGTGAAAATGTCCGCGGACAGATTCTTGCCGCCATGAATATGGACAGCACAAGCTATGATGCGGCCGTTTCGGCAGGCATGATCGATAAGGCTACTCAACAGGCTGTGGAAAATGAAATAGAAAAACAGATGAAGAGCGACACTGTATTGCAGACAATAGAAGCAAAAACAGAGGAACAGATGAATTCCAAAGAAATAAGAGCAACCATTGAAAATAATGTTGTTCAGCAGATGAAAACCGATAATGTCAAGAATCAAATCAGTTCAAATACAGAAGCACAGGTACAAAAGGCTATTTCCGACAATATGGCTTCTGACGAGGTACAATCACAGCTTACCGCTGCTTCCGAGGGTGCAAAATCGGTAATATCCCTGAAATCCTCACTTGACAGCTATAACACCTTCTATACAGGCTTGCAGACATATACAAGCGGTGTATCTCAGGCTGCTGACGGTGCAAACGAACTTAAAAACGGTACAAGCGAACTTAAGGATGGTACCGGTCAGCTCAATTCCGGTTCGGGTGAGTTATATGACGGAATACTCACTCTCAAAGATTCCGCACCCGCTCTTATTGACGGTATCAAACAGCTCAGGGACGGCTCGGGAGAGCTTAAGGACGGTCTTGTCGAGTTTAACGACGAGGGTATTCAGAAGCTCGCTGATATTGTGAACAAGGATTTAAATAATATCGTTGAAAGGATTCGTGCGACCAAGGAAGTATCTCTCAGCTACAAGAGCTTTGCCGGCATAGATGATAGTGCAGACGGTCAGGTAAAATTCCTATACAAAACGGATTCATTAGAGAAGTAAAGTAGCCATGAGGCTCCGACCAAGCTTTTATATGCTTAGTCGGAGCCCTTGTTATATCATTTTTTAATATTTGTCATTTCTGTTTGCGGAGCGGCGTGCCGCCGGTGCCGTGCCGGCACGGTCAATCCG
>CANQAJ010000046.1 GCA_947589365.1 uncultured Clostridia bacterium
GCTGCACTTGCCGACCTTGTAAAGAGCGGAATTATAAAGCTCGAGCAGGCGGCGGAGCAGGCGAAAATGCCGATTGATGAATTTAAAATCAAAACAGGTTTGTCTGTATAAAAGCAGTACAACGGATAAAAAAACAGCTCTGAAGCATAAACGGCTTTTGGAGCTGTTTTTTTATTTTACCAGATATGATAAACTTGATTCCATGTATTTATCTTTTATTAAATTTGCTTGCATTGTAAAATGGTACGATTAGTATAACACGTTCTGATATAAATCCGGATTTATTGTGCAGATATATATTTGTCCTTCAATCACTCATGATAAACGGTATTTTCTTTTTCACAAAAGAGAGGGTTAATCTATATTTTTATTGTAAATAATTTCAAGACCTTTTATCAGTAAATCATTGTCAATGTAGATTTTATGCAGACAGTTGGGTATGATTTTTGATGAAAGTCCTCCCGTAGCAACAATGGTCGGTTCTCCGTCAATTTCAAGCGAAAGTCTGTCTATCATACCGTCAATCATTGCCGCATTTCCGAAAACTATACCGGAACGCATACAATCCGCGGTATTCGTTCCTATCACCTTTTTCGGTGCGTCAAGACTTATTGCGGGTAACTGGGCGGTATTTCCTGTAAGAGATTCCATTGACACTCTTACACCGGGAGTTATGATTCCCCCTCGGTATATCCCGTCCTTGTCGACAACGACCATGGTCGTCGCCGTTCCCATATCTATTACAATGAACGGTTTCGGATATTGAGCAAGAGCCGCAACACAGCCGACAACAATATCACTGCCGAGTGTTGAGGGATTGTCAATTTTTATATCGAGTCCTGTTTTTATCCCCGGTCCGACAATAAGAGCCTCACATTTTGTAAGAAGCCATATAGCCTTTTTAAGTACCTCGTTAAGCTGGGGTACAACGGATGATATGACAGCCCCGTCAAAGGAATCGGCGGAGCTTCCGTTTATTTCTATAAGTGTTTTGAAAATAACGGCATATTCGTCCTCGGTTTTATTTTTATCGGTATTAATCCTTGATACAAATATCGGAGTGGAATTCTGAATCCCTCCGAAAACTATATTGGTATTTCCTACATCAACAGCAAGTATCATTTTTTATTTTCTCCCTCGGGTAAAGATTTTATAAAATTCAATTTTTCATTTATATCATCGTCAATATGTACATCGATCTGGTTAAAGGGTATTTCAATATCAGCTTTGCTTAGTGCAACTTTTATTTTTTCCCTCATATCAAACAGCAGCTTCCAATAATCCTCGGAGGCACACCATATCCATACGGTAAGGTCAACACTGCTTTCATTGAATTTGTCTACAATGACCTTGTTGTCTTTTTCTTCTATGACACGTTCGTCATTTTTGATTACTCCCATAATTACATTCCTTGCCTTTGCAATATCCTCCTCATATGATATCGGCACGGGAATTTCAAGCCGCCTTTTATCAAGCACAAAATGATTTATGATATTATTTGAAGTAAGTCGGGAATTAGGTATAATTACTTCCTTATAATCATAGGTTCTCAGCGTCGTATACATCATTTCAATTTTTATAACTTCTCCGATTATACCCTCGGTTTCGATAAAATCACCTGTTCTGATTTTTTTATTTATGATGATCAATGTTCCGCTTGCAACATTTGCAAGGCTGTCCTTGAGTGCAAGACCTATGGTAACGGTTGCGGCACCGATAGCCGCAATAAGTGTCGATACATCAAAATTCAAGGCTGAAAGTACACATACTCCGAGGAAGATAAACAGTGCTGCCTTGACAATAGAATTAAGAAAGCTTATGACCGTTGGGTCTGCTTTTCCCTTATTCAAAGCTCGGACCATAATTTTCAGAATGAGCTTTATAAGCCACCAGCCGCCGACAAGAATTATAATTGCTGTTATGATGTGGGGAATCATACCAATAAGCCAATCTATAAAGGAATTGAACCATTTTTGGAAATGACTGATCTGTTCCTCAACATCGGCACCTGTAACAGGGTTATCAAGAAGTAAATAATTCATAGAATACCTCCGTCCGAAAATACTATTTAATTATATCACACAATGGACAAATTTTAAAGTTTTTTTGCCCGTATTTATCTTTTCTACCACTTTTTCTTGCAAAAAACAAATAATTATTGTATGATAAATAAAGTATAAAGCATGAAAGGGATATTGCCATGGATTACAAACTGATACAAAAGGCGGACAGAGAGCTTATATATTACGGAATATATAATACCGAAATTGAAACACTTGACGGCGGGGATATTTTAAGTAAGGTCAGACAGAAGTATTTTGAAACACAAAAACGTCAGAAAAACCGCAGTACCTATAATATTATGGGTACAATATATCGTTGTTCCTATAATATGGAGGAGAATAAACCTCTCAAATGGAAAAAGCTTATCGGCTCACAACTTACGGAATATTCCGTCATAAGCGAAGAAGGCTATTATATTGAATCTGTCGATAAGGACAGGAATCCGTATAAAAGAGCTTATTATGATAATTCACATATGCTTCTGAGGGCGGAGTTTTTTCTGAAAAATGATAAAAATAATCCTGTCTGCACCGTAATACCCTCAACGGACGGGGAAAGAAGTGTGCTTGTGAGGAGAAGCAGCGGAGCTGCTGATGTACTTTATCCTTTTGAGCAGGTTGTGGATAAGGAGCTTACGGAAAGGCTTAACAGCTCCCGTGGAGAGCCTCAGATATTCTGCCGCACAAACAGCGGAAGCTATTATTTCTGCAATGAGTCCGAGGCGGCAGTGCGGCAGTCACTGCTTGATAAAATAATGGAAAGGGAAAATTCCGCTGCGGCAAATTCAGGGTCAGATGAAATCATTGAGCCTTACTTTAATATAAACGACAATGCACTCGAAGAAAACGGCCCCGCAGCGGAATATTCCGATGTTGACGATTATGAGGGTACTTCGGCTGAGAAAGACAATACATACACTGTCGTAAATGATGATATGACAGACAGTAAAGAAAATATCACTTATATAGCACAGGAAGATATACATACATCCGAAACTCAGGTAAATGAAGAACATAAACAGCCGTGTGCATTCGCTTCCGAATGTCCGTATGAGCTTAAGGAAAAGCTTATAATCGAATCCGGGGAAAGCAAATATTATTATTACGGAGATGTCGTTGAGGACAAAAGAAGCGGTATCGGAAGAACCGCTATGTCAAACGGCAGAACCGCATATGAGGGCGGCTATAAGGATGATAAACGTGACGGCTTCGGGGTTTATTACTATAAATCCGGCAAGCTTTGCTATGCAGGCTCATGGAAGGAAAATAAACGGCAAGGCTTGGGAATAGCATTTTCTCCGAATGACGGGGGTGTTCTTGTCGGAAACTGGCATAATAATGAATCAAGCGGTATCGGTGCAAGCTTTGACAAAAACGGAAATCTGATATACCTCGGAAAAACAAACGGGGGAAAAAGAAACGGAGCTGTAGTTACATATTCCGAAAAGGAAGACAGTTTTTTTGTAGGAAAATATAAAAACGGAGAATTTCTCGGAACGGGAACTCAGTTTGACAGCGAAGGAAATATGCTGTATGTCGGTGAATACAGGAATAATATGAGAGTCGGTACGGGAATATCCTATAAGGCGGACGGCTCCGTATGCTATAACGGAGAATGGTCGGATAATCTGTATAACGGTAGAGGAACACTTTATCTGAGTGACGGAAAAATACTTAGGGGTACCTTTAAAAACGGCAAGGCTGACGGAAGATGCTCACTGACAGACCGTACGGGCAGACTTATATATCTGGGAAGCTTTGAAAACGATATGTATAACGGCTCGGGCAGATTATTCCTTGATGCGGGAGCATATGTTGAGGGATGTTTCGCTGACGGCGAGCCTACGGGTATATTTAACGAGTATGATAATAATAATCACCTTGTGTATTGCGGTGAGTGGAGCAATATGCACAGAAACGGCAAGGGTATTGAATATGTAAACAATGAAAAGGTATATGACGGAAGCTTTGTAAATTCAGTATATGAGGGTGACGGAAAACTTTACAGTGAGGGCAGGCTTGTTTACTCGGGAGAGTTCAAAGGCGGAATGAGATGCGGCACGGGAGCGGAATACAGCGGAGATGATGTTATATATTTCGGAACATGGAAAAATGACTGTTACAGCGGCTGCGGAATGCTTTATGAAAACGGGATGATAAGATTTGCAGGACAATTCAGAAACGGAAAAATGCATGGAAGGATAAATGAATTATATGACGGAAAAATTATAAGAAAATGTCTTTATAATGATGGTGTACTTACGTATATGTGTGAATATTCCGAGGATAATATTATGACATATTTTGGAAATATTTCGGACGGAAAAAGAAACGGTATGGGCTGCTCCTATAACAGTGAATGTGAAAAGGTATTTGAGGGGATATTCAGAAATGATATGCCGGAAAAAGCCATGCAGGTATTTTACCGGAATCTTGATGAGCTTCCGGAATGTGAGGAGCTAAAGGATACCGAATATGAAAGCTGTAGATTTGCCCCGGAATATGCTGTCGATATGACCTGTGCAGCCGGAAAATATACGGGCTGTCTGTCATCGGGAATACCGGAGGGCAGAGGAAGTATGCTGTTCTGCGACCACAGATATACGGGAGTTTTCTCCAAGGGTGCCGCAGACGGAAGAGGAATAATCTATATGAATGACGGCAGGGAAATAAGCGGAAGCTTCAGCACAAGACCGCTTAAGGGAAGTAAAAGACTTCAATTCACCGATATTATTTATTATGTTATAGCGGATTAACGGGGGGTAAAAATGTCAACATTATACATATCCGACCTTGACGGTACATTGTTGAACAAAGACGCACGTCTTTCAAAAAGAAGTGCGGAAATAATAAACGGACTGATAAGAAGGGGTATGCTTTTTACGGTTGCCACTGCACGCAGTCTGAGTTGTGTAAAAATACTTGACGAATTGAAGCTTAAGCTTCCCTGTGTTCAGCTTAACGGTGTGCTGATATATGATTTTGCAAAGGGTTCATATATTGACTGCACACCGATAAGAACGCAGTCGGCAAGGGAGGTTTTGAGAATATTACGAAAATACGACAGAACCTCTTTTGTGTATAAGGTCGATGATGAATACGGTATACACGTTGAATTTGAAAAGCTGAGGAACGAACCGGAGAGGAATTTTTTTGAGGCAAGACGCAGCAGTGATTATAAAAGCTTTTCCCGGACTGATAATATACAGATAGAAGAAAACGACAAGGTTATCTACTTTACAATGGTAGATACCTATGCAAGGCTTTTACCTATATACAGGGAGATTGAAATGACCGATGCTGTGCGTTCCACCCTTTACAGTGACAATTATTCCGACTTGTATTATCTTGAAATATTTTCGAGTGAAGCATCAAAGGCAGGGGGAATGTTGAAAATAAAGGAAATGCTCAAAGCTGACAGAACGGTAGCTTTCGGTGACAATCTCAATGACCTTGATATGCTGAAAAATGCCGATACAGCCGCGGCTGTGGCAGATGCAAGGGAAAAAGTAAAGGCTGCCGCCGATGTGGTAATCGGCAGCAGCTATGAAGACGGTGTGGCGGAATTTCTGCTGAAAGAAATGCTGTAATTATGTTTTTAGAGCAAATCGCTTAACACAGGCTTGATTATATTCTGTTCTGTCTGCGAATAATATGCCGCATAATATCTTTTACCGTTTATGACATGAATATTGTCAAGTTTTTTGCTTTCCACCGACTTAAAATTCATACTCAGACCCGAGCCGTCTATTTTTGAACAACATTCCTTTATAGACCAAATGCGGATAAGTTCCCTGTTTCTCTCCGTCTGATCTTCAATGCTCTCTATCATGTCAAATTCGGCAGGTGAACAGTAATATTTTGCCGTATTCATACTGACCTTTCGGAATTCCGCTATATCGACCGCAGTTTCACTGTCCGATACGATGCAGGCACAGGAGTTGCGTGAGTGGCTGAGATTAAAGAAAATATCTTCATTGTCCTTGAGATACGGTTTTCCGTTTTTTTTAAAAATAAAGTCGGGTGCGGAGTCAATACCGTATTCATTTTTCAATGCATACCTGAGAAGCAGATATACGGCGGCGGCGTTGACCCTTGCAGGAGCTTTTTTCAGGGAATCAAGCTTACGCAGCCTTTGCAGACTGAGTTGATTATAATGTGCGGCAATAGACTCTTCATCAAGCATATCTGTGTCTTCCAATATATAAACCATACTAAACTACCTCCGGATGATTGCCCGATACGCTAAGAGTCGGTATAAAACAAAAGTCAACAGAATCTCCCGACGTATGGACACGTATGTATTAAATTTTACCAACCGATTTATATTATGTCAAATAAAAAGAGAATATTTTGTTGAAATTTTACAAATCATAATATAATATTCAAATTTTTATGAAAATTCGGTATAAAATACCGTTTATATTTACAATTTTGTAATTAATATGAACATTAATCGGTAAAAACTTGCAATTTGAGTATTTATTATGTTATAATTCATTGAGTGGCTCCGTTATGTTTTTTCGGGAGCATAAAATAAAACAGAATTTTCGGGTAATACGGCTGCCGTACTGTCGCATTACCGTCAGATAACAAAAAATTGTACGGAGAAGGCGGTATTAAAATGACACAGCTTTGTTTGGGATGTATGAAAGAAAATCTCGGCGAACAGATTTGCCCGTTTTGCGGATTTGACCGTTCAAGCGAGCAGCCTGCTCCTTTTTTGCCCCTCGGCGTAAGGCTTCAGCAGGATAACTATCTTGTAGGAAGAAGAATTGAAAATAATTCTGAGGGTGCGAGATATATTGCTTACAGTGAAGCGATGGCATCCCCTGTTATAGTTCACGAATTTATGCCCGCAGGCATCTGCGGCAGAGCAAAAGGAAAAACCAATGTTGTTATACGTTCGGGTTTTGAGGAAAGATATAAGGAGATAAATGATAAATTTCTCAGCTACTACAGAACAATAGCAAGAATGCGTGAGCTGAGTGCCGTTGCACCGATTTTCGATATATTCACGGAAAACGGTGTTTCGTATACGGTTGAGGAGTATTATGATTCCATCCCCTTTACGGAATTTATCGAACGCAGGGGAGGCAGTGTTGACTGGAATACGGCACGTCAGCTTTTCATGCCGCTGATTTCCGCACTTTCGACACTTCATACGGCAGGTATCGGACATTATGCGGTATCACCGGAAAACATTGTTGTAACAACATCCGGAAAACTCAGACTTACCGGGTTTGCAATTGATGATATCAGACGTACCGGAACAAATTTTGAACCTGAACTTATGGACGGATGTGCTGCGGTAGAACAGTATACGGACGGCGGAGAATTGTCCGAAGCAACCGATATATACGGATTCACAGCAACACTGTTCTACGCTCTTACGGGAAGACTGCCCGAAAACAGCTGCGATAGAAAAAGTGACGGAAAGCTTCCGATACCGACATCCGTATTTAAGCGTCTGCCATCCCATGTTGTAACGGCTCTTGCGGGGGGACTGCAAGTTTCTCCGAAAAAGAGAATACAGACCTTTGATGAAATGCGAAGTCATCTTTCCGCTGCACCGACTGTAAAAGCAATGCGTACCGAAGCGGACAGAAATGCAATGCAGAGTCAGGCAGCCAACAAATATGCTCCGAAAAAGAGCGGTGTTCCGGGCTATGCATGGGGTGTGCTTTCGGTTTTGGCTTGTTTCCTTATACTTGCCGTTGCCGGTATTTTGTGGATATACCAACATCCGACAAGTATTCCGATAATATTAAACAGTCAGGAAGAATCGAGTGAAGTTTCCGTTGAGGAAAGCATTGACCCCAATATGATTTATATTCCCGACCTTGTAGGTCAGAATTATAATGATGTCATTGCAAAGCAATCGGCGGAGTCTGATTATCTTGTGATTAAAGCCAATGAGGATGTTTTCAGTGATAAATACAAAGAGGGGGAAATTGCAGAGCAAAGTCCCGAGGTCAACACAAAGGCAAACAAAAAGGTTACCATAGTTGTAAAAGTAAGTAAGGGGTCCTCAAACAGAGAGCTTCCGGTAATTGCGGGTCAGTCCGTTGAAACGGCGGTAAGTGCCCTTAACGAACAGGGCTTTATTGCTTCCCCCGGTAATTATACTGCAAGTGATACCGTTGAAAAGGGAAAAGTCATAGGCTATGAAAACTATAACGCAGGTGACCAGGCTCCGTATGGTGCAAAAATAAGCCTTAACATTTCAACCGGTCCCGAGGAAGCCTCCGCATCCTGAGTCGGTTTGCAATCAGCAGAATATTCGGTTAATCAAGGGGTTTCGTTCAAGTCTTTGGTGACTTGCGGCGATAGCCCCTTTTCTAAAAAACAAAAGCACCATCGCAATTCTGCCATGATGCTTTCAGATAAGTTTTTTAATTTTTTCTTCTGTTTTCTGTATCAGGTTAAAGAGAGACGGTGCTATATCGGGAAAAGCCTTTGAAATTACATCGGGGGAAAGCTCCGGTGCTGAGGAAGCATTCATACCCCGAAAACCGTCGGAGGATTTTCCGGAGGTTATCTGATTTACATTGGTTTCAATAATCGTCTGGAGTGCCGAGGAAAGACCCTTGTATACCTCCGGCATTACCGAAAACATCGCCTGCGGGTTTCTGGGGTTTGACGAATATATAATTCGCAGCATTTTATATACGGAAACCATAAGATATGAGGATATCTCCACCGTCAGCCCCTTGCTTCCCGCCTGTGAGATTATCTCATACATAATATTTACGGAATTGAGTATAAGCTTCCTGTTCAGAGAAACAAGATTATTGCTTTTACTCTCATCATCATGCGGCGAATCCGGAGTTTCCGGAATATCATCTATTTTTATGGTTGCTCCTGCCCTGTCAGGAGTCCTGCCCAAAAGATAATCGCAGGAAACATTATAATAATCGGCAATATGAATAACGAAATCAAGACCGCATTCTCTTATTCCTTTTTCGTAATGTGACAGCAGAGCCTGTGATATGCCCAGCTCAAGGGCAGCCTGTTTCTGACTCAGCCCTCTTTCCTTACGCAGCAGGGTAATTATTCTCGGAAAGTCATTATTCATATTCCACCTCTTGACTTTGATAACTTGCGGTTATAATATATAAGTGCAGCCGGCTTAAGATTTTCGATATATTATGACACGGTACGACTTATAAACAGCAAGTAAATTATATAACATTTAAAACAGTTTGTAAAGTTATTTTTGAATATTTTGTTAATTAAATAATGGAATTTTATAAGGAGATGCGGAAAATGCAGTCATATGTTATTAATTTTATAAGGCATGGTGCGGTAAATGAAACACTTAAGGGCAAATATATCGGAATAACCGATGTAGGTCTTTCAAAAAAGGGAAGAGAGGATCTGGTCGGTATAAGAGAGGGGGCAGGATATCCTCAGCCGCAGAAATTATACAGCAGTCCTCTGCTGCGTTGTACGGAAACCTGTGAGATAATTTACCCCGGTATGGATATACAGAAAATCCATGCGTTTTCGGAGTGTAATTTCGGCGAATGGGAGGGAAAAAGTGCAGCCGAGCTTGCGGGAGATAAAAGATTTGCCGATTGGCTGCAAAATTCCGATAAGACACCGCCTCCGGGGGGAGAAAGCGGAAAGGAATTTGCCTCAAGGATAAGCAAAGGTTTTGAGCGTCTTGTTGAAACCATGTCCGCCGAGGGAACGGTCAATGCATCGGTTGTGACTCACGGGGGAGTTATCATGACCATACTTGCACTGTACGGACTTCCGCAGGCTCCGAGCTACCAATGGAGAATGGATAACGGCTACGGTTTTTCCGTGCGGATAAATCCGTTTCTGTGGATGAGGGACAGAGTTGCGGAAGTATTCGACACCTGTCCTCCCGCCCCGAAAAGGGATGAATGACGGATATTATTTGTATGTCACAGACGTCGGCTATGATAAGAAACGGCGGAATCCGGCAGGTCTGAGAAAGATATATTATTATTACTATTGAATTTTCCAATGTAAAGTTATATAATAGGGTGTATGAAAATTAAAGTTAAGGAGAGGTTTGTATGACAAGAATTGATATTTTTTCCGGTTTTTTAGGAGCAGGAAAAACAACGCTTATAAAAAAGCTGATAAAAGAGGGGTATAAAAACGAACAGCTTGTACTTATCGAAAATGAGTTCGGAGAAATAGGAATAGACGGAGGCTTTCTTAAGGAAGCAGGCATTCAGATCAATGAAATGAATTCCGGTTGTATCTGCTGCTCACTGGTCGGGGATTTCAGAAAAGCACTCAATAAGGTTCTCGAGCAGTACCACCCGGACAGAATACTTATAGAACCGTCCGGTGTCGGCAAGCTTTCCGATGTCATAAATGCTGTCAAGAGTGTTGCAAGTGATGATGTAATTCTTAACAGCTTTATAACGGTTGCGGATGCATCTAAGGTAAAGGTATATATGAAAAACTTCGGTGAATTTTATAACAACCAGATTGAATTTGCAAGCACGATAATTCTCAGCAGGACTCAGAATATTTCCGATGAAAAGCTTGACAAGGCTCTTGAGCTTATCAGAGAACACAATACGAAGGCTTCCGTTGTTACTACTCCTTGGGATCAGCTTACGGGTGAACAGATTCTTTCTGCCGCCGACGGCAAGGCATTGCTTACTGTTGACGATGTAAAAGAGGAGCATCACCATCACCACCATGAGGATGGCGAGGAATGTCATTGTCATGACCACGACCACGACCATGAACACGACCACGGGCATGAGCATGAACACGAGCACGAGCATGAACACGACCACCACCATCACCACCACCATGCGGACGATGTATTTGCAAGCTGGGGTGTAGAAACCGCTAAGAAATTTACACAGGAAGAAATAAAAAGCATACTTGAAGCACTTTCCGACAGTGAAAAATACGGTGTCGTTCTCAGGGCAAAGGGAATAGTTGCCGCCAAGGACGGAAGCTGGATACATTATGACTTTGTACCCGAGGAAATATCCGTAAGAACCGGTGCTGCCGATTATACGGGAAGAATTTGTGTTATCGGCTCAAAACTTAACGAGGAAGAGCTTAAGAAACTTTTCGGAATATGAACGGAGTTGAAATAAATGACTGAAATACCCGTATATTTGTTTTTGGGATTTCTTGACAGCGGCAAGACAACATTTATACACGATACGCTTTGTGATGACCGTTTTCAGCAGGACGAAAGAACCCTCTGTATACTCTTTGAGGACGGTGAGGAAGAACTTGATACCTCAAAATATAAAAACGGCAGCGGAGTTACCGTTGTCGTTGCGGGAGGAAAGGAAAATCTCACAAGGAAATTCCTTGAGGACTGCCTGAAAAACAGCAAAGCGGAAAGAGTTATGATTGAATATAACGGAATGTGGCTTTTGCAGGAGCTTGCAGCCGTACTTCCGAGAAACTGGCAGATATATCAGATAATGATGTTTGCGGATGCGGAAAGCTTTGTAAGCTATAACAATAATATGCGTCAGCTTGTTTATGATAAGCTTAATTCCGCCGAGGCGGTTTTCTTTAATCGCTGTGATAATGATACCGATAAGATGCCGCTGCATTCGATTGTGCGAGGTGTCAGCAGACGCATCGGTATTGTATATGAATACAAGGACGGTACGTTTGAAAACGACACAATAGAGGATCCCCTGCCATACGATATGGATGCACCGATTGTCGAGGTAAAGGATGATGATTTCGGCTTGCTGTATCTCGATGCTATGGAAAAACCGGAAAATTATGACGGAAAGACCGTTCGCTTCAAAGCACTCGTTGCGAGGAACCCCAGGCTTCCGAAAGGCTGCTTTGTCGGTGGGCGTTTTGTTATGGCCTGTTGTGCCGAGGATATTCAGTATGCCGGATTTATGTGCAGGTGGCAAAAGGCAGACACACTCAAAAATAAAGGCTGGTATCTTGTGACCGCAAAGGTAAAAGTCGAAAGGGACAGAATGTTCAACGGACAGACAGGTCCCGTATTCTATGTAGAGGATGTAAAATCCGCAAAAAAGCCGGATGAGGAAACGGTATATTTTTCCTGAAAATAAAGTATATTAAAATGTGCCTCCGTGCCATATAAGGCATGGAGGTATCATATTTAGAAAAGAAAGAAGGGGAATATATGTTTAAGCTTTTAAAGTTATTAAGAAAAAGGGAAGTAGTCTATATATTCTTTTCTCTGATATTTGTAGTAGCTCAGGTGTGGCTTGATTTAAAAATGCCCGATTATATGTCGGAAATAACAAGACTTGTACAGACCCCCGGCTCCGATATGAACGATATTCTGAAAAACGGAGCTTATATGCTTGTATGTGCCGTGGGAAGTATGATAGGTGCGATGATTACGGGATTTTTCGCATCAAAGGTTGCGGCGGGTCTTGCACTTTCCGTGCGTGACAGGGTATTCAAAAAGGTAATGAAATTCAATAACGAGGAAATGAGCCGTTTTTCCGCGGCAAGCCTTATTACACGTACAACAAATGATATTACACAAATACAAATGCTTATAGCAATAGGACTTCAGGCACTCATAAAGGCACCAATACTTCTTGTATGGGCAATTCTTAAAATAATGGGCAAGGAATGGCAGTGGTCGGTTGCAACGGGCGGAGCTGTTCTGGTAATAGTGATAATGCTTATAATTGCCGTTATTGTCGTACTTCCGAAATTTAAGATTATACAGACACTCACCGATAATCTCAACCGTGTAACAAGGGAAAATCTCACAGGAATAAGAGTTGTCCGTGCTTATAACGCCGAGAAATTTCAAGAGGAGAAGTTTGACAGAGCAAATGATGAGCTTACAAGGGTAAATTTATTTGCAAACCGTGTTATGTGCCTGCTTATGCCTACAATGACTATGATTATTTCCGGTATAAGCCTTGCCATATATTGGATAGGAGCATATCTTATAAATGCCGCCGATATATTTAACAGACTTACGATTTTTTCTGATATGGTTGTATTTTCCGCATATGCAATTCAGGTAATAATGGCATTTATGATGCTTACAATGATGTTTGTTATGCTGCCCCGTGTAATGGTATCCGTACGAAGGGTCAATGAGATTATTGATACGGAAATATCAATAAAGGACGGGGAAAACACAAATAACAATACGGAATTAAGAGGAGAAATAGAATTCCGTAATGTATCCTTCAAATATCCCGATGCCGGAGATTATGTTCTTAAAAACATCAGCTTTACTGCCCGTAAAGGTGAAACCGTGGCTATTATCGGCTCAACGGGAAGCGGAAAGAGTACCCTGATAAATCTTATTCCGAGGTTCTATGATGCGAGCGATGGTGATATACTTGTTGACGGAATAAATGTAAGAGATTATACGCAAAAAGCACTCAGGGAAAAGCTTGGATATATTTCACAGAAAGCTGTTATGTTTTCGGGTACCGTACAGAGCAATATAGCATACGGAAGCAAGAAAACCGCCGATAAATCACTGTCTGTTTCCGATGCAGCGGAAATTGCTCAGGCGAGTGAATTTATAGATAAAATGACAGAAGGCTATGATTCCCATATAGCACAGGGAGGAACGAACATATCCGGAGGCCAGAAGCAAAGATTATCAATTGCAAGAGCAATATACCGCAGACCGGAAATATATATTTTTGACGATTCATTTTCCGCACTCGATTATAAAACGGACAGAATATTAAGACAGAAGCTTAATGAAAGACTGTCCGATTCTACAAAAATAATAGTTGCACAAAGAATAGGTACGATAAGAAACGCCGATAGAATAATAGTGCTTGACAATGGCGAGGCTGTCGGCACGGGAACACATGACGAGCTTATGAAAACGTGTGAAACATACGTGGAAATTGCCCGTTCACAGCTTTCGGAGGAGGAGTTGTTAAATGCCTGAAAAAGAATATAAATCTCAACCGCCCCGACGCAGAGGACCCCGTGGAAGGGGTATGCCTGCCGAAAAGCCCAAGGATTCAAAAAAGATACTGGGAAAACTTCTGAATTATATAAGGTCATATATTCCCGCCATAGTAATTGCCTTGATTCTCGGCTGTGCAGGTGCAGTATTCAGCGTAATAGGTCCGAACAAATTATCCGATATAACAAATCTCATTACAGAGGGATTCATAAAAGGAATAGATATAGATTCCGTTTTGAATATCTGTATTTTTCTTACAATACTGTATTCGCTTTCATGGGTATTCAATTACGTTCAGGGATTTATACTTACGACTGTAACACAGCGTACTTCAAAATCTCTGAGGACGGATATCTCCGAAAAGATAAACCGTATGCCCCTGAGATATTTTGACAGTACGGCATACGGAGATGTTCTGTCCCGTGTTACAAATGATGTTGATACGATAGGTCAGATGCTCAATAACAGCATAGGCTCCCTTATTTCCTCCATAACACTGCTTGTGGGGGCATTAATCATGATGTTTGTCACCAATGCACTAATGGCGGGTGCTGCCATAGCGGCTTCGATAATCGGATTTGTTTTTATGACGGTTATAATGGCACATTCACAGAAATACTTTATTGCACAGCAGAAAAATCTCGGTGACATAAACGGACATATAGAAGAAACCTATTCCGGACATCAGGTTGTACGTGCATATAATGCCGAGGACGAGGTAGAAGAGGTTTTTGACAACATTAATAATAAACTCTATGAAAGTGCATGGAAATCCCAGTTTTTTTCGGGACTTATGATGCCGCTCATGGGATTTATCGGAAATTTCGGTTATGTTGTCGTCTGTGTATTGGGAGCGGTTCTTGCTGCAAACGGAAGCATTTCATTCGGTGTTATAGTATCATTTATGATATATATAAGACTGTTTACGCAGCCTTTGTCACAGCTTGCACAGGTTTTCACAAGCCTTCAGTCAGCACTTGCTGCAAGTGAGCGTGTATTTGAATTTTTGGATGAAGAGGAGCTTTCGGACGAAAGCGGAAAAACCGCAGAACTGAAAAATGTCCGTGGTGATGTGGAATTCAGAAATGTCAGCTTCGGCTATAACCCCGACAAGACTATAATCCATAATTTTTCCGCAAAGGCAAGGGCGGGGCAGACGGTTGCCATTGTCGGACCCACAGGTGCGGGAAAAACTACCATTGTAAACCTTCTTATGAGATTTTATGAAGTTGACAGCGGTGAAATACTCATTGACGGTATACCGACGTCATCTCTGAAACGTGAAAATGTCAGGGATCAATTTTGCATGGTTTTGCAGGACACATGGATTTTTGAGGGAACTCTCAGAGAGAACATATTGTATTCAAAAACAGGTATAACCGACAGCCGACTTGACGAAGTATGTGCTGCTGTCGGGCTTACCCATTTTGTCAAATCATTACCCAACGGATATGACACGGTGCTTGACGGGCAGACGAATTTATCTGCGGGTCAGCGGCAGCTTGTAACGATAGCAAGAGCCATGATTGAAAATGCACCGATGCTCATACTTGACGAAGCGACAAGCTCTGTTGACACCAAAACCGAATTATTAGTACAGCGGGCGATGTCAAAGCTCACACAAGGACGGACATCCTTTGTAATTGCACACAGGCTTTCCACAATAAAAAATGCCGACCTCATACTTGTACTCAAGGACGGAGATGTCATAGAAAGCGGCACACACAATCAGCTTATCGAAAAAGGCGGTTTCTACTCCGACCTATATAAAAGCCAATTTGCGGGCGGTGCCGTGCCGGCACGGTCAATCCGTAACTAATTTACTCAGGTAAATCAGTCTATGGCTCGACCATAAATTTACTCGATGAACAACAGATGAGTATGTCATTTGTAG
>CANQAJ010000047.1 GCA_947589365.1 uncultured Clostridia bacterium
TTATACGTAAATATAATGTCATACGAAAGATTGACGAGTACAAAATTTGTCGCCGCATAGAACATAACAATGAGAAACACGAGAATTTTCTTCATTACCGATTCTCTGACAAGCCATATGTATGCCGCCAACACAAGCACCACGGCACCTAACATAAACAAATTAGATATCATGATATGTTTCGGATATTTGTCCATGTCCCGCATACACAGCACCGCCGAAAATATCCCGGCTACAGCCAAAGAAATCAGCGTTATCCATATAAAAACCGATTTACGGCTAAAACGGTAAGCTTCTTTCGGAAACGGAAGAAAAATTAAGATTGCACAGGGAAACAGTTGTATCAAAAAACCGATTGCATTTTGCAGAAACGGCGTCATAACTCACCTCCTTAAAATTTCCTTTGTCGGGAAATTTGCTCAAAAATATAGTTGTCGTATGCTGAACGTACCTCGGCAGTGTGCCTCGTTCTGATGGGGAAACGACTTCCGTCCCGAAGAACACATACGTTTGTTTGCATTTGTTCGATATAGTCCATATTCACGATAATTCCACGGTTTATTTTCAGGAAATTCTTGTTCAGCTTTTGCTCTGCCTCTGCCAAAGGCATCCAAACTTTTAGCTTGTGTCCGTCATTCAGCGTAATCTCCGTTGCGTGGTTGACACTTTCCAATCGGCAGATCTCGTCAAGATATATAAGCTGATTGCTTTTTTCTACTGTAAATGAAACAGCCTCTCTCTGATTTTTACGGAGCTGTCCCAACCGCCTGAATGACTCGGCAATATTTTCAGCCGTCACAGGTTTTATCAAATAGTGCAGTGCATAGACTGAAAACGCATCCACCGCATATTCACGGCTGTTAGTAACAAAAACTATCGCTGTATCGGGGGAAATCCTTCGTAATTCTTTTGCAATATCAATGCCGTTTTCATCGGGCATACAGATGTCCAAGAATATAATATCAAAAGGGGGTAATGTCTCGGCTTTTTTCAGCATGGAAGCACCATCTGAAAAGCACTCTGCACCTTGTGTCGGATCCCATTCATACATAGCCTGAATGAACTGTTCTTGCTCTTTCGGATCATCATCGCAGACTGCAATGCGCATATAGCCTCTCCTTTTCCATAAATACTACAATATTTAATACTACGTTGTTATTGTATCATATTTTGCCCTTTTTTTAAAGATTTAAAAGATGTAATTCAAGTAATTAAATCTGCTTTTCAGGTAATATCAACACCATGCTTCCTATACCCTCATTCGCCGAATGTGGGTAAAAACTGACAATAATTCGGACGGGAGGCCGCCCTTCTATGACAGAGCAATCTCCCGCTTGGAAATTATAATTACAGAACCGTTTAAAATTTCCCCTCAGCTCAAAAGCAGGCTGAGGGGATTTCAACATCCGGAAAAATTATTCAAAATGATAAACCGCATAGAATCCGGTAAGGGAATTTTTATGTAACAGCCCACGCTTTATTACATCATTCGGCAACACTGCATTCAATGGCTTTTCGGATCTCTTCTATTCCCTCACCGTTCTGTGAGGAACAAGGATAAAGCCGTATACCCTCAAATTCCGAAAGTTCATCCGTCAGGGTATCTATTCTCAATTGCCTCTGCGATTTCTTAAGCTTATCAAGCTTTGTCAGGGCAATTATAAAATTATATCCCGTATGATACAGAAAATCTATCATATCCATGTCATCAGCGGTAGGACTGTGACGTATATCACATATCTGCACAATAAGGGCAATATTTCTGTCCTGTGCAAAATAACCCTCAACAAGCTCCGCCCATCTGCTTTTCTCGCTTTTAGATACCTTAGCATAACCGTAACCCGGTAAATCGGCAAAACGCAGCTCCTTAAGCCTGAAAAAGTTTATTGTTGCGGTCTTTCCCGGTGTCGCACTTACCTTCGCCATTGATTTCCTGTTGAGCAGCTTATTAATGAGTGACGATTTTCCTACGTTAGATTTCCCCGAAAAAACTATTTCGGGAATATCCGACACCGGTATCTGTGCGGATTTTCCGTATGACGCCTCAAATTCAACTATATTAAAATTCACCTTGCACCTCTCATTCGGGTCGCACCAGTGCCGTATCAAGCACGGTTTTTATATTATCTGCAAACACAAATTCTATCGAATTTTTTACAACCTCGTCTACCTCATCAAGATCGGATTTATTATCCTCCGGTATAATCACAGTCTTTATTCCGAGCCTGTATGCCGCCATTGTCTTTTCCTTAAGCCCGCCTATAGGAAGAACCCTGCCTCTTATGGTTATTTCCCCCGTCATGGCAAGGTCATTCCTTATCGGAATACCTGTCAGAGCCGAAGTTATTGCGGCAGCCATTGTTATTCCCGCCGATGGGCCGTCCTTTGGTACCGCCCCCTCGGGAACATGGATATGCAGATCTTTCTTTTTATAGAAATCCGCATCAAGTCCAAGCTCGTTTGACATGGTACGCACACAGGTAAGTGCCGCATGGGCGGATTCCTTCATAACATCTCCGAGAGAGCCCGTAAGTTCAATTTTTCCGCTTCCGTCCATTGCTGCAACCTCTATCGGCAGTGTTTCTCCCCCGACGGACGTCCATGCAAGTCCGGTCGCAAGACCTACCTCATTTTCCTTATTCATCCTGTCACGCTTATATTTCCTTGACCCTAATTTCTCCTCAATATTATCTATTGTTATATTAACCTTTTTAGTCTCGCCGGAAACTATCTTTACAGCAGCTTTATTCATAAGCTTTGAAATAAGTCTTTCAAGATTCCTTACCCCTGCTTCTCTTGTATAGCTGTCAATAAGGTCATAAATCGTTTCATCGGTTATCTTGAAATTCCTTGCTGTCAATCCATGCTTTTTCAGCTGCTTGGGTATAAGATGTTTTTTTGCAATAAAAAATTTTTCCTCCCTCGTATAGCTGTCAACATGAATAATATCCATTCTGTCAAGCAGCGGAGCCGGAATTGCCGTATAATCATTTGCCGTTGTAATAAACATGACTTTACTCAGGTCAAAAGGCATATCTATATAATGATCGAAGAATGTTGAGTTTTGCTCGCCGTCAAGCACCTCAAGCAAAGCCGATGTCGGGTCGCCGTGATAATCTCCTCCCAGTTTATCCACTTCATCAAGAAGTATAAGCGGATTTGCCGAGCCTGCCTGATCTACCGCATACATAATTCTACCCATCATAGCTCCGATATAGGTTCTTCTGTGTCCCCTTATTTCCGCCTCGTCGTGTATTCCGCCGAGGGCAACACGATGGTAATTTCTTCCTATCGCCTTTGCAACAGAGCTTGCTATTGATGTCTTTCCGACTCCCGGAGGACCCGCAAGGCAAATTATCTGACCGTTGACATCCGGATTAAGCTTGCGTACGGCAAGTGCTTCAACTATATTTTCCTTGACCTTTGTCAGTCCGTAGTGGTTCTTGTCAAGGCTTTTTCTTATTTTAGCAATATCGACCTTATCCTTTGTATATACTCCCCACGGCAGCTCCAAACAGGTATCAATATAATTCCGTATAACATTGGCTTCTGCGGAATTTGACAGCATTTTTTCAAGCTTATTGATCTCCTTCCTGAGCTTTTCCTTATTTTCCTCAGTGGTTCTGAGTGCATCTATTCTGACAAGATAATCAAGTATTTCATCGTCACTGCCGTCCTTTTCTCCAAGCTCGTCCTGTATCGCCCTCATTCTTTCCCTCAGATAATATTCCCTTTGATTATTATCTATATTATTCTTTGTTTTTTCATTAAGCTCAGTTTCTATTTCAATAATCGAGGTATCATGTGAAAGCATTGACAATACCTTGATCATACGCTCCTCTTCATCAAGAGTTTCAAGCACTACCTGCTTGTTTTCATAGTTTCTCAATATATTATCGGCTATGAAATCGGCAAGCTTTCCCGGCTCGGTCATATTCCTCACGGTAAGCAGCATATCCTGGGGAAGTCTCGGATTAAACATTGCATACTCATCCATGGCTTCAATGGCCGTATTAACCATTGCCTCGGCACGCATTGAAGATTCCACAGGTCTGTCCTTGAGAATATTGATATCAGCAGTATAATATGAATCCATATTTTTCATTTTGAGTACCTTTGCCCTGCTGAAGCCTTTGATAACAACTCTGAGGTAGCTTTCAGAAATAGTGGTTGTCTGCATAATTTTTGCAAAAACTCCTATTTTGAAAAGATCCTCCGGTCGGGGATCACTGTCCATCGGCTGCTTTTGTGCCGTGATAAATACCAACTGTCCGTTATTCATTGCTTCGGTCAGTGCATTTACCGATTTACTCCGTGCAACATCAAAATGAAGGACAGATCCCGGAAATACTACAACCCCTCTGAGCATTATGACCGGTATATTTTCTTCTATATCAAAATTTACATCTGTATCCATTTTTTCCTCCAAAATATAATTTCTTCCTCTTACTCAAAAAAGTGTAAGCTGACTGCTTTCGGGAAGATTACCGAATGCACCTGTTTCCCTTAGCAGATCAATTACCGATTTTGAAACCTTTGCACGCTCGTGAAAATCCTCAATAGAGATAAACTCCCCTCCGTTTCTTGCATTTGCAAGGGAATATGCAGCCGCCTCACCGACTCCCGAAAGTGCCACAAACGGAAGTCTTATTTTTTCTCCCTCAACAATAAACTTCTTTGCATCCGATTTATATATATCAACAGGCAGCACCTCGATACCTCTTGCAAGCATTTCATTTACGATTTGCAGCATGGCATAAGTTCCCTCATCCTTTGCGGTGGTTTTTATCTCCCTGCTCTGGATCTTCATATTAAGCTCCTGCATTTTACTCCTTACGGCATCCCGTCCCCTGCATACAAGTGCAGCGTCAAAGTCATCATTTTTGACAGTGAAATAAGCGGCATAATATTCTTTCGGTCTATGCACCTTATACCAGCCGAGTCGGAGCGTTGCAATCATATATGCCGCCGCGTGTGCCTTCGGGAACATATATTTTATCTTCATACAGGAATCAATATACCACTGCGGAACATCATGCTCCTTCATTGCCTTTATATGATCCTCCGTAAGAAGCTTTGTCGCATTACCCTTTCGCACTATCTCCATTATCTTGAATGCCATATCGGGTTCAAGTCCCTTATGCATAAGATAGACCATAATATTATCTCTTGTTCCGATAACCTCGGAAATTGTACATATTTTATTTTTTATCAGCTCCGAAGCATTTCCTATCCATACATCCGTTCCGTGAGAAAGTCCCGATATCTGAAGAAGGTCGGAAAAGGTTTTCGGCTGTGTTTCAACAAGCATACCGCGTACAAACTTCGTTCCCATTTCGGGAAGTGCGAATGTTCCTGTTTCCGAGTCTATATCCTCCGGTGTTACTCCGAGTGCTTTCGTTGAAGTAAAGAGCGACATCACATCAGGATCACTCATTGAAACGTCCATAACGCTTATTCCCGTATATTCCTCAAGATAGTGATAGGTTGTCGGAACATCATGTCCGAGCTCATCGAGCTTACATACCGTATCATGAATTGAATGGAAATCAAAATGCGTGGTTATAATATCTGTTTTCTGATCGTTTGCCGGTCTTTGTATCGGGCAAAACTCATATATATCGTTCATTCTCGGGACAACAACCATTCCGGCGGGGTGCTGACCGGTTGTTCTTCTTACACCCGTGCATCCCATAGCAAGACGAAGCTCCTCGGCTTTATTTACTGTTATACCTGTCTTCTCCGCATAGCTTCTGACAAAGCCTATTGCTGTTTTATCCGCTATTGTACCTATCGTTCCTGCCTTAAAGACATTTTCCTTTCCGAACAGTTCCTCGGTATATCTGTGTGAACGTGTCTGATATTCTCCGGCAAAGTTAAGGTCAATATCAGGCGTCTTATCTCCCTTGAAGCCAAGGAATGTTTCAAAGGGTATGTCGTGTCCGTCACGCATATAATCCGCCCCGCAGTTAGGACATTTTTTCGGCGGGAGGTCAAAGCCCGAGCCGACGCTTCCGTCATCAAAAAATTCACTGTTCTGACATTTCGGGCATACGTAATGAGGACAGAGAGGATTTACCTCGGAAATTCCCGACATCGTAGCCACAAATGACGAGCCTACCGAACCACGTGAACCGACAAGATACCCGTTTTCATTTGAATTTGCAACAAGCTTCTGTGCAGTCATATACAAAACCGAGAATCCGTTCTTAATAATGGAATTAAGTTCCTTATCAATTCTCGCCTTAACAATTTCAGGCAGCGGATCTCCGTATATACTCTTTGCCTTTTCCCAAGTTATGCGTGTAAGATCCTCCTCCGCACCGGGTATAAACGGCGGGAAATTTCCCTTCGGAACCGCACGGAGCTTTTCCACCATATCCGCAATCTTATTCGTATTTTCAACTACTACCTCATATGCCTTTTCCTTTCCGAGATATTCAAATTCTCTCAGCATTTCAGCTGTATTTCTGAGATACAGCGGAGCCTGCTCGGAAGCATCTGAAAAACCCTGTGAGGTCATCAGTACCTTTCTGTATTCACTCTGGTACGGATCCATAAAATGTACATCGCACGTTGCAACAACGGGAATATCAAGCTCCTCTCCAAGGCTTACAACCGTTTTGTTGAAATCCTGCAGTTCCTCAACCGAGTTCACTGTTCCGTTTCTGAGCATATACATATTATTGCCTATGGGCTGTATCTCAAGATAATCATAGAAGGAAGCAATTTTTTTAAGCTCTTCCCTGTCCTTACCCTCAACTATCGCCCTGAAAAGCTCTCCCGCTTCACAGGCACTTCCCACAATAAGTCCGCTTCTGTGCTTAACAAGCTCCGAGCGAGGAATTAGCGGCTTTTTGTAAAAATAATTAATATGTGCTTTCGATATCAGTTTATAAAGATTTTTAAGTCCGAGCTGATTCTTTGCAAGTATTATCTGATGATATGATTTATATGATTTATAATCGGGCTTTTCTATTGTACCGTTTATCTCAGAAACAGTCTTTATATCATATTCCTCGGAAAGCTTTTTGAGCATTACCTGAAATATTCTTGCAAGCATATTGGCATCATCATAGGCTCTGTGATGGTTAAAATCACCGAGTTTCAGGAATTTTGCTATGCTGTCAAGCTTATGCTTGTTAAGCTGCGGGAATATTCCCCTCGATATTGCAAGGGTATCAACGTATGTCAGTGTGTACGGAAGTCCGTTTCTTTTCGCCGCTGTCTTTATAAATGAAGTGTCAAAGCTCGCATTATGGGCGACAACAACGGCATTTTCTCCGCAGTAATCAAGAAAAGCCTTTACTGCTTCGGCCTCCGAAGGTGCACCCGCAACCATTTCATCTGTGATTCCCGTCAGTTCTGTTATTTTCCCCGGAATATGTCTTTCAGGATTTACAAATGTGGAAAATTTATCCCTAATCTCTCCGTTTATTACCTTGAATGCACCTATTTCGGTAATTCTTTCTTTCTTTGCACTCAATCCCGTGGTTTCTATATCAAAAACAACAAATTCTCCGTCAAGCTGCATATCCGAATTTCCCACAACAGCCGAGGATGCCCGATCATTTATAAAATAGGCTTCAACTCCGTATATTACCTTGAAATCTCCGCCCTTTTTATTTATGGCGTCACAGGCATTCATTGCGTCGGGATACGCCTGTGCAACACCGTGGTCGGTTATAGCAATTGCGGACATCCCCCATTCATTTGCCCTGCGGACAAGGTCACCGGCACTTGTCATTCCGTCCATTGCCGACATATTGGTATGCAGGTGCAGCTCTACTCTTTTCTTTTCGGCATTATCCACTACCTTTGGCACCGCAACCGTGCTTATCGCCGCAGCCATTATGCTTATATCCTTCTTAAAGTCGTCATACTTTGCTTCGCCCCGGACAAGAATATTCATACCCTTTTTAAGCTCGGTAACGGCTCTGCATCTGTCAATATTTGACATAAGCTTGACATAGGAAGAACCTCTGTAATCGGTTATTGTTATCGTTATTATTTTTGATTTGGGATCCTTTTTCATATCAATAATCTCAATATCAATGATGTTGCCCCATACGATAACCTTTCCGGAACCTTCCGTAATTCTGTTAAGCGGAGTAACATCCCCATGTATCGGCGAACCGTATATAGGATTTGCACTTTCCGGAGCATAGGTGGGTATAATATTATTCTCATCACGGAATTCTATCTCCGGCAGTATGGTCGGTGAAAGATTAACCTGCTTCTGATTTGCAGACGCCTTCCTTTCATTTGCCGTATTCATCATGGATTCGTAATTTTCCATTTGTTCTATCTGCATTTCACGGATAAGTCTTTCTTCCGTGATTTTCTGTTTTTCGATATATTGACTGCTTTCTCCGTCAACCGTCAGAACTCCGCTGAATCCGACATCAACGGAAATACCAAATTCATTCCTTATGAGATCGGATAATTTTCTGTCAAATTTCTGATTTATCAGAATATCCCTTCCGCCATGGCTCAGCTCAATAGTAAGTCTGCTGCCTTCGAGCGTTATGCTTGAATCATTAAGCGTTCCGTTAAGTGAGGCATTCCTTCTTTTCAGCTCAAGTACAAGCTCGGGATAATAATCCGTATCAAATAATTCACTGTCATAATGCGGAGAAAACGTACAGGATGACAATTCAAGAATACTGCTGCGTATCACATCCTCCGCCGCAAATATATCAGCCCTCGGTATAAGCTCGGAACATTCCGCCTCAATAACCAATGAACGCTTCTTATCATCAATCTGTACATTCCGTATCTCACTGTTATTTATATTCTTCTTTATCTTCGTTATATCCGCATACTTCTGAAAAAAATCTCCAAATCTGTTCAAAATATCTCCTCTTTTATCGTTATCGGAACCGGTCATACCTCATTGAGATACGACGAGGATATCACATCATATCTATTTCCTTCATAAGCTCCCGAATAAGCTCACTTTCCGGAACCTTTCTTATTATCTCTCCCTTTTTAAATATAAGTCCCTCATTCGTTCCGCCTGCTATTCCTATATCAGCCTCTCTTGCCTCTCCCGGACCGTTTACCGCACAGCCCATTATTGCTACGGTTATATTTTTTCTGCAATCCTTAAGAAGCTCTTCAGCCTGCTTAGCTATACCGATAAGGTCAATCTTTGTTCTTCCGCAGGTCGGACATGAGATAAAGCGTATTCCGTCCTTTTTCAAACCAAGGGCTTTAAGAATATCCCTTGCCGCATATACCTCCTTAACGGGGTCGTCAGTCAGTGATACTCTTATTGTATCTCCTATGCCGTCAAGCAGAAGCGAGCCTATTCCTATTGAGGATTTTATTATTCCCATTCTCTCCGTTCCCGCCTCGGTAACACCAAGGTGAAGCGGATAATCACACCTTTCCGCCGCAAGTCTGTATGCCTGTGCCATAAATTCCACATCTGAGGATTTCATGGAAAGAACAATATCATAAAAATCAAATTTTTCAAGAAGTGATGCATGATAAAGTGCACTGTCACATAATGCCTGCGGTGTAGGTTTTCCGTATTTTGCAAGAATATGCTTTTCAAGTGAGCCGGAATTTACCCCTATCCTTATGGGTATCTTCCTATTTCTGCATTCGTCCGCAACCTGCTTTACCCTTGAATCATCTCCGATATTTCCGGGATTTATCCTTATCTTATCTATCCCTGCGGCGGCCGACTCCAAAGCAAGCTTATAATCAAAATGGATATCCGCAACAAGCGGTATTTTTACCCTGTCTTTTATCGCAGGAATCAGCTTTACGGCAGCCTTATCCGGAACCGCTATCCTTATTATTTCACAGCCTGCTTTTTCAAGCTCTACAGCCTGTCTTACACTCCCCTCTATATCCGAGGCAGGTACATTCAGCATTGACTGCACGGTAATATCGGAATTTCCTCCTATACCTGTATTTCCAAGACTTATCTGTCTTGTTTTTCTCCTTTTCATAGCCTTTCAACTCCGTCTAAAAAATAAGCTGAATTACATCCTTGATTGAAATTATTATCATAAATGCAAATAATATAAGCATACCGACAGCATGAACATAGCCCTCATGCTCAGGCTTTATGGGCTTTCTGCGTATAGCCTCGATTATCAGGAATACAAGTCTTCCGCCGTCAAGTGCCGGTATCGGAAGAAGATTCACAACACCAAGGTTGACTGTTATTATCATCATAACATATATCAGATTGTTCAGTCCGTCCCAGAAGCTTGTTTCGAGTCCGCTCGCAGTTGCCTGTGATATGGCAGAGGTCATTCCTACAGGACCTGAAACCTCGTTAAGACCGAATTGCCCCGTAACAAGCCCGGCAAGGCTTGCCCATACCATTCTCACAGTCGATACCGTTGACAAAAATGTCTGCGACACAAGTGTACCGAAATTATTTTCTATTGCCGCCACCTTGAAATCAAGCTGCAATATCTCATTTCCGTCACTCTCCACTGTCGGAAACTGTACATCCGTAAGATTGACATACTCCCCGTCACGCTTAACAGTCATGCTGAGCTTATTTGACTTTGCGGTTGCAAAAGCAAAACTCATATCGGTAGATGTGATTATATCATATCCGTTTATCTCCTTTATCTCATCTCCGACCTTCAGCTGTTGACTTGAGGTTGAATTATCCGAAAATACAGCAACGGTTGATGATGCAAAATATTTGTTCGGTGCAAGAGTTATCATCATAAGCACAAGCCCGAGTATTATATTCATAACAGCACCGGCAACAACAATTATCATTCTCTGCCATACTTTCTTATTGACAAATGCCCGTTCGTCCTCACTTTCACTGTCCTCACCCTCCATGGCACAAAAACCGCCTATGGGAAATAACCTCAGTGAATATAATGTTTCTCCCTTTTTGAATTTTATCAGCTTCGGTCCCATTCCGAGTGCAAACTCGTTTACCTTTACACCGCAAAGCTTTGCGGTAACGAAATGTCCGCCCTCATGTATGAGTATGATAAGCTCAAAAAGCAATATCCCTATAATAATCAACAATGCTGCATCCGTAAAAATCATCCCCTGTATCAATATTTATTCTTGACTCTTATGCGTGTTTCCCTGTCCGTCTGAAGAATATCTTCAAGCGATATATCCGCCTTGTTTTCATTGAATGATGAAACAGCATCGGATACTATATCCCCTATATCAAGGAATCTGATCCTTTCTTTCAGGAACATATCCACCGCAGCCTCATTTGCGGCATTTGCCACTGTCGGATAAAGTCCGCCCTTTCTCAGTGCCTCACGACAAACGGAAAGGCAAGTAAACGTATCATAATCCGGCTTGTAAAATGTCATTTTTGCAATATCCGGAAAATCCGGCTCTGCCGCAGGTGACGGAAGTCTTTCGGGATATGTAAGAGCATATTGTATCGGTATTCTCATATCCGGAACACCAAGCTGTGCAATCACCGCATTATCCTTAAGAAGTATCATGGAGTGTATTACGCTCTCCCTATGTATTACAACATCTATATCCTCATCATTACAATCAAACAGCCATGAAGCCTCTATTACCTCAAGACCCTTATTCATCATTGTTGAGGAATCAACCGTTATTTTTGCCCCCATGTTCCAATTCGGGTGACTGAGTGCCTGTTTTACCGATACATCTCTGAGTTCATCCCGTGTTTTTCCGAAAAATGAACCGCCGGATGCCGTAAGGATTATTTTCTTAAGTGAGTTTTCAGGACAACCTTGCAGGCATTGAAAAATTGCCGAATGTTCGCTGTCAACAGGATAAAGCTTCACTCCTCTGTCCCTGACAGCCTTCATAACTATACTTCCTCCCGCAACAAGCGTTTCTTTGTTTGCAAGGGCAAGATTTTTACCTGCCTTTATCGCTTCAAGTGTCGGCAAAAGACCCGCCACTCCCACTATGGAATTAACCACTGTGTCACAGCTTTCTTCTGTGGCAGCCATCCTTATTCCCTCTTCACCGCAAAAAACATCTATGTTTGTATCGCCGAGGGCAATCTTAAGCTGAGCTGCCGCACCGAGATCAAGTACAGCAACCATCTTAGGGTTAAATTCTCTTGCCTGACGCTCAAGCAAATCTATATTGCTGTTTGCAGTCAGTGCAGTCACTTTAAGCCCATGCATACGTGCAACATCAAGCGTCTGTGTTCCGATTGAGCCTGTTGAACCCAGTACAGATATTACGGAAGCCAAAACTATCACTCCTTCATTTTATAACCACGGGAAAATACATGGTAATAATATACATAAACGGTACAAAACAAATCACACTGTCAAATCTGTCAAGAATTCCGCCGTGTCCGGGTATCACATCTCCATAATCCTTGACGAAATACGAACGTTTTATTACCGAAAAGCTCAAATCCCCAAGCATTGACAAAAATGAGCCTATCACACCTATTATTGCAAGAACTGTATAATTTATATTCAGGCTGTTGGAATAAAAAACTATATTGAACAAAAAACCCAAAATAACACTTGTAATAGTGCAAAACAATACACCGCCTATGGCTCCTTCGATCGTTTTTTTCGGACTTATTTTCGGACAAAGCTTATGCTTTCCGAAAAACACACCGGTAAAATATGCTCCGACATCGGCAAGCCATGGGATCGCTATCGACATGATAAAATACATTGTTGAATAATCCGAATGCATACTCGTCATCAGTACAATAAGCGACATCGAAACAGTTATTATAAGCGTCATACTGTAAGTATATGCAAAATCCTTAAAGGATATTTTCTCATGAAAAAATATAAGCATCGCAAGCATAAGGGTCGTATAAGCGTATGAAACCGTTACGGAAATTCCATAGGTCAGCGTCAAAGGCAGCACAAAGGCATATGCTATACTGAGAACACTTATCTGAAAAACACCGAGTGTCTTTACAGCTTTGCAAAACTCGAACACAGCCGCTGCACATATCACCGAAACGAATAAATCTATAAACAATGTCAGCTTAAGGCTTAAAAGAGCAACTGACGCCATAAAAATAATAAGTATGCCTGCTGACATAATACGTTTTAGCATTTATACACCCCCGAACCGCCTGCTTCTTTTATTAAATTCCTCTATTGCCTTATCAAAATCCTCATCATGGAAATCGGGCCAGAGCGTTTCCGTGGAATAAAATTCGGAATAGGCGGACTGATAAAGCAGAAAATTGCTCAACCGTAATTCTCCGCCTGTGCGTATAATAAGATCCGGATCGGGAAGTCCCCCGGTATAAAGATGTGAAGCTATATCCTCTTCCGTTATACTTTCGGGGTCAAGTCCGCTGTCTTTTACTTCCCTGCAAAGCTCCTTTACCGCCATAAGTATTTCCGCTCTTGAGCCGTAATTCATTGCAATATTAAGAAGCATACCCTTTCTTTCCCGGGAAACCTCTTCATTTTCGTTGATAAGTTCAACGAGCTTATCATCAAAAGCAGAACGGTCACCTATAAAAACAACCTTTATATCATCATCCCGGAAGTCCGTAAGTGAATCAATAAGATACTGCTTAAATAGCTTCATAAGAGCCCCTACCTCTTCGGAGGAGCGTTTCCAGTTTTCGGTTGAAAAGGCGTAAAGTGTAAGTACTTTAACCCCTCTTTTGCTTATATACCTCGTTATCTTGCGGAAATTCTGGGCACCGAACTTATGTCCCACACTTCTCGGAAGACCTCTTTTCTTCGCCCATCTTCCGTTTCCGTCCATAATTATCCCGACGTGTTCGGGAATATATAAATTGTTATCATTATCTCCCATTTTATCACCTCAATCCCGTGCCGCACCGGCACTTTCCGTTGTAATTACTCCATTCGGATCAACCGTAAATCAATCCAAGTAAATAAGTCACAGGCTTGTCATTTTCGGGTACAATTCAGTCATATCCCGCTTACGGCAAAACTCAAAAAAGCACAAACAACACCACAAATATCTCTGACGACAGTATGAACACATTTACTGCCGTTAAACGGATAAAACGCAGTGAATGAAAAAGCGATAGACAGCGACGGCTCGCCGCTGTCATTTCTGATTGAGAAAATCCTCTCAAGGGACTTTCAAGAAATTGCACCAATACATACCGTCAGGCGAATTACAGATAATGCAAATATGCCTGAAATACCCCCACGCACGCCGTATTATATTGACATAATCTGTTTTTGCTTTTTTTCGGTTGCGGAATCTATGGATTTTATATGACTGTCGGTTACTTCCTGTATTTTCTTTTCACCGTGCTTCTGATCATCCTCGGTTATCTCACCGCTCTTTTTCATTGACTTGAGCTTGTCCATAGCCTCTCTTCTTACAGATCTCACGGCAACTTTGGCTTCCTCTCCCATTTTTGCTATGTCCTTGACAATCTCCTTACGTCTATCCTCGGAAAGCGGCGGGAAAATCATGCGGATAACCTTGCCGTCGTTCTGCGGATTAATGCCGATATCAGACGTCTGTATTGCCTTTTCAATAGTCCTGAGCAGGGATGCATCCCAAGGCTGGATCGTGAGCGTTCTTGCTTCCGTTACCGATACGGCCGCCACCTGATTTACAGGTGTTGGCGTTCCGTAATAGTCTATCCTGACTTTATCGAGTACAGAAGGATTGGCTCTGCCAGCACGAACCTCTGAAAATTGAGTTTCAAGATGACTCACTGTTTTTCCCATCTTTTCGTCTGCATTCTTAATTACTGTTTTCATTTGAGTAAACCTCCTTGATTATTCTCCAACTATAGTTCCTACATTTTCACCGCATACAGCGGATACTATGTTATCCGGATTTTCAAGACTGAATACGATAATAGGTATATGATTATCCTTACATATTGCAGCCGCCGTGCTGTCCATAACACCAAGGTCATTATTGAGAACCTCATGGAAAGATATCCTGTCAAATTTCTTTGCATCGGGATTTTTCTTCGGGTCACTGTCATATACACCGTCAACCATCGTAGCCTTTAAAATGATATCGGCTTCTATTTCGGCCGCCCTCAGTGCTGCCGCTGTATCTGTCGAGAAAAAGGGATTACCCGTTCCGCAGCCGAATACCAGTATTCTTCCTTTCTCAAGATGACGTATTGCCCTGTTCCTTATATACGGCTCCGCTACCTGCTGCATTGATATGGCCGTCTGTACTCTTACCTCAAGGTCAAGCTGTTCAAGAGAATCACATACCCCAAGTGCGTTTATTACAGTCGCAAGCATACCCATATGGTCTGCTCTTGTTCTGTCCATATTACCGCTTGAACGTCCTCTCCAGAAATTGCCGCCTCCTACAACAATAGCAACCTCTACACCCATATCATTGAGTTTCTTTATCGGCTCACAAAACCTTTGTACAGTTTCAAAATCTATTCCGTGCTTCTCGCTTCCCGCAAGTGATTCTCCGCTAAGTTTCAATAATACTCTCTTATATTCAGGTTTCATTATGACATACACTCCTTTTTCCATATATTTCATCAACATATATTTTACTATAACAACCGACTAAAGTAAAGCATAATTTGTTATTTTTTTGTTTTCATACTGCAAAATATATAATTTTATTCAAAAAACAGTCTTTAAATCTACTAAAATACTTAATTTTTATATTTTAACCTAAAGCGGGGGAACCCCCGCAGGCAATTCGCGGCGGCG
>CANQAJ010000048.1 GCA_947589365.1 uncultured Clostridia bacterium
ATACCCGACAGTGTTACGTCAATAAGTAATTATGCGTTTGAAGAATGCACAGGACTGACAAACATAACAATACCTGCAAGTGTTACCGAGATAGGTTATGGTGTATTTGACGGATGCGACAATATTGTTATTCACGGCTATAGCGGCAGCTATGTCGAAACATATGCAAATGAAAACGGTTTAACTTTTGTTGCAATAAGTGATGAGCCGAGTGATGAGCCGAGTGATGAGCCGAGCGAAGAGCCGAGTGATGAGCCGAGCGATGAGCCGAGTGATGAGCCGAGCGAAGAACCGAGTGATGAGCCGAGCGAGGAGCCGAGCGAAGAACCGAGTGATGAGCCGAGCGAAGAACCGAGTGATGAGCCGAGTGATGAGCCGAGTGAGGAACCGAGTGATGAGCCGAGCAAGGAACCGACAAATCCCACGGATAATCAGACAAGCGGAGATACAGGCAATACACCTGATAATGACAACACAAATACTGATATGCCACAGACAGGCGGCAACGGAATTATGCTTGCACTTGCGGCATTTGCGGCTATGGTATCGGGTGCAGTATTGACATTATTCAGACGCAAGAAAAAGACGGAAAAATAAAAGCACTAAATATGAAATGCAAATACAGGTGAAAAAGCAACCTGAAAATTACGGCTAAGCAAAAAAGATTCCGCCGCTCCGACAAGAAAACGGAACGGCGGAATTTTATTAAAAAATTTTTTATGCATTATAGGGAATTTTATTCCGAAGCGTAGAAAAAGATTTTACATTATTTACAAATCGTATAGAAAGTCAAAAAGTTATAGTGCATAATGCTAAAAATATACACGGTAATTTCAACGATATGCATAAAATACATTTTTTTATAAAAAAATCATTGGCTTTTTGTCTTTTTTGTGATAAACTAATAAAAAGGATATTCTAACGCGGGGACCATTGTACAATAAACCCAAAGGTCGGAATACGACCGATGGGTTTTAGGTTTGCACTCTTCCGTTGTGTTTATCCGACAGTCAGAGAAAAAATTTATAAGAGTGTGGTGTATTTATGGAAACAACAGCTACAATTCTGCAATTAACCAGAGGATTGCTTATTCTTACCCCGGCAAAATATGATAAACCCGAGGGCAGCGGTTTTGCAGTAAAAAACAAAAGGCCGTCTATGGCTTCAACTTTTTCCGTCCCCCAGATCTTTGAGCTGAATGAATCTCTTAAAGATCACCCCTATGAAAAAGGCGACGAGCTTGCAGCTTTCGTTAAAAGGTGTGCAGAAAGTGCAAGCATAGTGCTTGGCGATGTTTTTATATGCATAGAGGATGAGGATGTACTTATCACTAAGGAGTATAAACATCCTGCCGCAAAGGAAAAGCTCCTCCCGACATTTGCGAGGGTAGAGGCAGAAAAATTGCTCCATCAAGATGTTGAGAAGTATACTATACTCAATTTTGAGTATGGTCAACAGTATGGTAAAGCAAGCAAGAGTGATGAAATATCGGCTTCTCTTTTCGCTATCAAAACAGAGCTTCTCACAAACCTGAGAGATTTCTTTGCCGCAGAGGGCGTGAATCTTGTAAAAATAGTCCCGCCTATAGCAGGTATGCTTTATACATCGAAAGCGGATATAAACTCGGCAACCAGAGCCGTGGCTGTTATAAGTATGGATTTTGTTGCAACCCGTATCGTATTGCTGCATAACGGTGCGCCTGTTTTCCAGCAGTCGTCAGCAAGTGTTCTTGAGGATATAGCAGAGCTGTTCTCGTTGGAGTTCGGTATGAGCAAACTCGGTGCTATTGAGCTTATACGTCAGGAAGGCTTGGGTATATGCGAGAAATGCAAGTCTGCAAATACACGCAAGCAGACGATGATGATGCTTGATACGGCGGCATCTGAGGTTATGAGGAATATTCAGCTTGTAATGTCACAGAAGCGTCTTGATATTGATGAGATCGTTCTTGTGGATGCTTTGGCTAAGCTTCCGAATATTGTAAACTATTGCCGTCAGATCGGACTTACGGCTCCTTTTGAAAATGTAACGAGATTGTTCTCCGGTGCATCACTTCCTCCGAGTGCCGATTCTGCGGCTGCCGAGAAAAATTATGATGCGACATCATTTATAACACTGAACGGTCTTTTGACAATGCCGCCGTCAGAAGCAAACCTTTTGATGGGTGAAACGAATATACTCACGGCTATGGCAAATGACAATACCTCAAAGATCGGTAAGCTTGTAGCAACCGGTATCGGTGTGGCTGCGGCTATATGGATGATTGCCGTACTCGGATGGTGGGGGGCTCTTTATATGCGTGAAAGCAATGATAACAAAGAGCTTAACAACGTCAATTACGCTCCGGCTAAGCAGCTGATAAGCGAAGAGAAACAGTGGACGGAGGCACTTGCTAACGTTGAAACAAACCTTGAAATGCTTCCCGATACGAGTCTGAAGTCGGCTGATGTAGCTACGGAATTTCTTTCGCAGGTAAGGGACAAGGTTGTATCCTGTACTGATTTTGATATAGACAGTACAAAACATACAGTGACAACAAGTGTCGATCTTGATACCTATGATGATTTCATCAAGTTTAAGAATGAGCTTATAGACACCGGCTATTTCAAGCTTCAGGATTCGATAGATGTAAATACTGTTATTGACAGGACAGCAACCGGAACGAATCCGATTCAGAGAATAAGAGCTGACATAAATCTTGATGTAACGGAAGAAACAATTCTTGCCGCAGAGGAGGCTGCCGAAAATACCGAGGGAACCGGATCAGGCGGCAGTACCGATAAAGCAGAGGGAAGTTCTCAGACAACCGGGGACTCCGAAAGCAGCGGTGCGGCATCCGGGACAGAGTCGGAAAGCAGTGCTGCCTGATATAACCTGACGGAGGTAAACTAAAATGGATAAAAAACAATCTTTTACGATTCCTAAATTTGTATGGGTAATTCTGTTGATATTGGTGATTTGTATAATATTCCTTGTGGCTGTGCAGATACCTTTTTCCCAAAAAATAGATAAATATAATTCCGACCATGCATCGGCAGATTCACAGATAAATATGTATAAGGATTATCTTGCACGTGCCGATGAGGTTCAGGCAAAAATAGATGAGATGAAGGCGGAATGTGAAAAGAAGAGTGCTGCTTTGACCATCAATGCGGATAAGACGGCAGATGATATCAGAGATATGCTTAAGGATCTCGATTATGACCTCTCAAGTCTTAGTATCAATGAAAGAAAGCCTGACAGCGAGGGCAGAGTTTCCGCTACCGGAGATCCGTTGTATGTTACAACAATTAAATTTTCTTTCACAACGACCGAAAAGAAACTGATTGAAACATTAAAGTATTTTGAATCCGAATCCAACGGTTCATACTTTGTAAGTAAGGTGTCTGTTTCCGAGGAGAAAACGACGGCAACGACAACAGAAGGAGAAACTGCCGCAGAGGGTTCAAAACAGACTGCCGAGAGTGCCGATAAGCTTTATGTGACGACACTTGAGATACAGCTTTACTTCTTTGATTTAACAAAGAATCAGGCTAATAATACATCAAGCACGTCTGCGGATTCTTCGGCAGCATGACAGGCATAAAAGTACGGAGAGATTCTAATGCAGCCGTTTAGTTATTTGATTTCGCCTGTTGGAATGATATGGGTGATATTATGTTTACCGCTCGGTTTTGCTTTGACTGCTGTGGGTTATTGCATTATTAATCGCATACCCGCCAAATGGTTATGCGATTATAATGAGACCCCGTCCGAGGAACTGCTGACCGGCAAGAGGGTAAAATATCTGCCGTCGGGAATACCGGTTTCTTTGTTGATGACGGCTTGTCTTGTTCTTTGCAGACTGCAATTCAATAAGGGCTATGATATTTATTTCTGTGTCCTTTCATTGATACTTTTCGATTGTTTGCTTATTGCGATAGCGGATATAAAATATCAGATCATACCGGATCAGTTTACGATCATCTTGGGTATACTTGCTGTAATGATAAGCGTATATGATATAGTACGCGGATATAACATATTGCATTCCGCATGGTGGTCACCGCTTGCCGGTGCCGGTATAGGGGCAGGAACAATGCTTCTTGTGGATTTCATAGGAATGTTGGTATATAAACGCGACGGAATGGGCTTCGGAGATGTCAAGCTGTTTTTGGCAGGCGGTATTTTGACGGGTTTCCCGGGCACAGTTACGGCATTTATCATTGCGATAGTAACAGCTACAGTATTTTTTGTGGCAATAATAATCATATCAAAAATTATACACGGCGGACACTCCGCAGAACCGGGAAATGAGAACGAAGATATTGATAAGGAACAGACATCCTCTGAGGTTTTGTCTTCCGGTGAGGGTGTGAGCCTGACTGAAGCCGATGGCATCGGAGAAGAGTTCGCAGCGGACGAGGATGAAGACGAGAGTATCGGGTTCGGTTCGTATCTTGCTTTCGGACCGTACCTGGTTGCGGCATTCGCCCTATACGTGGTTTTGTTTGATCTTGTAAAATTTTTGGTACAATTATACATGAATTTATTTTAATACTTAAAATCGGGAGCTGAAATTATGAAAGCAAATCGTCTTAAAATAGGACAAATTCTTATTGATGTCGGTGCCATAACCGATGAGCAGCTTGACGATGCACTTAAAAAACAGAAGAGTGAGAGCGGAAAGCGTCTTGCGGATATTCTTGTTGAGGATGGCACGGTAACGGAGCTGCAGGTTTGTAAGGCACTCGAACAACAGCTCAGGATACCCTATGTGGATCTCGATGAGGTACAGATTCCCGAAGATATATCGGGTATCATTCCCGAGGATATAGCACAGAAGCATATGGCGATAGCAGTAGAGAAAAACGGACGTTTTCTGACTGTTGCCATGGCCGACCCGACAAACTATAACGGAATACAGGATATCGGAATTACAACAAAGATGAAGATAATGCCTGTTATTGCGGAGGGTACAAAGATAGGAAATAAGTTCCGTGAAATGTATGCCGCAAAAAAGGCGATTGATGATGCGAAGGAATTCCTTGAGTCAAAGAGCGGAGGAAAGTCAAAGGCAGAGCTTGAGGCCGAGGCTGCGGCTGCTCAGGATGCATCGGCAAACGACCAGCCGATTATACGTTTTGTAAACAGTATGATCGAGGAAGCGATTTTTTCCAAAGCATCCGATATTCATATAGAGCCTATGGAGAGCTGTCTCAGAATCAGGTTCCGTATTGACGGTAAGCTTCAAATATACATGGAAACCGCTTCTGAGCTTATACCTTCGGTAACATCACGTATCAAGTTCATAGGAAATATGAATATAGCGGAAAAACGTATACCACAGGATGGTCGTATCAAATACCGTGTCGGCGGACAGGATATAGATTTCCGTATTTCCGTTCTTCCGTGTATGTTTGGCGAGAAGATAGTTATGCGTATTACGACCTCACTCGGAATGGAACTCAGAAAAGATAATATCGGATTTCTTCCTGAAAATCTTGAAAAGTTTGATCATCTCGTAAAGAGCCACAGAGGTATTATCCTTGTAACCGGTGCTACCGGTTCCGGTAAATCGACAACGCTTTATACCGCATTGCATGAGGTGATGGGTGAGGACATAAACATAATTACGGTTGAAGACCCTGTAGAAATGATACAGCAGGGTATAACACAGGTACAGACAAACGAAAAGGCAGGTCTTACATTTGCGGCAGCCCTGAGAAGTATTCTTCGTCAGGACCCCGATATCATAATGATCGGTGAGATTCGTGACGGCGAAACAGCAGGTATAGCTGTACAGGCAGCTATCACAGGACACCTTGTTCTTTCAACACTTCATACCTATGATGCACCGAGTTCCGTTGCACGTCTTGTGGATATGGGAATTGAGCCGTATATGGTGTCTTCCGCACTCTTGGGAATTATAGCACAGAAGCTTGCAAGAAGACTTTGTACGAACTGTAAGGAAGCATACAATCCGGATCTGAACCAGCGTATAGGTCTGGGACTTGATGAAGATGAGGAGATAACCCTTTATCGTCCTGTCGGTTGTGAGAAATGCAATATGAAGGGATATAAGGGACGTATCGCCGTTCATGAGGTTATGCTCCTGACAACAACGCTGAAAAGAGCAATTACACAGGGAGTCAGTACAGATGAACTGAGAGATATGGCAATCGAGGAAGGTATGATACCGATGAAGGAGAATGTCAGGAGAGATGTACTCCAGGGTCTTACCTCCTATGAGGAATATATTGACATGACGATCTCAAATGATTGATGAGATCAGCATATAAAAAGTGTTTCGGCACAAATTCTATACACAGAATGGGGTAGATTATAATGGATTTTTATAGCCTTGTAAAAGAAGCCGTCGGTAAGGGTGCATCCGATATACATATAGCATCGGGAAATCACCCGGCATACCGTTTGCATGGTAATGCGTTTTTTACAAATGACCCGGCATTGAAAGAGGCTGAGGTTACGGCAATTATCAAAGCGGTTCTCAACCAGTCCAGGTTTGAAACCTTTCTTGCAACAGGTGAGGCGGATGCCGCTGTAGAAATAGGAGAGTGCGGACGTTTCAGAGCAAATGCCTTCAGACAGCGTAACGGTACATCACTTGTACTTCGTGTAATAAACAGCGTTGTTCCCGAGCTTTCGACCCTGAATCTTCCAAATTCAATAAGAAAGACCCTTGACCTTAATTCGGGACTTGTTCTTATGTGCGGACCTACCGGTTCAGGTAAGTCAACCACTCTTGCAGCCCTTATAAATGAGATAAATAAGTATAAGAGTAAGCATATTATCACTATTGAGGATCCTGTTGAGTTTTTGCACACACCGAAACGCTGTATCATAAATCAGAGGGAAATAGGTCTTGACAGCCGTTCATATCCTATGGCACTGAGAGCTGCAATGCGTGAGGACCCGGATATAATACTTGTCGGAGAAATGCGTGACCGTGAGTCCATTCAGATAGCACTTACGGCAACCGAAACAGGTCACTTAGTATTTTCAACGGTACATACCGAGGGTGCGGCAAAAACTATTGACCGTCTTGTAGATATCTTCCCGCCGGATCAGCAGCAGCAGATTAGGGTACAGCTTTCAACTTCGCTTAAGGCTGTTATTTCACAAAGACTTCTCCCCAGAGCAACAGGAGGACGTATTGCGGCATTTGAAATAATGTTTGTTACCGGTGCTATCAGTAACCTTATCCGTGAGAATAAGGTAGCTAATATACAGCAGTCCATACAGCTCGGACAGCAATACGGCATGATAACCATGAGCAAGAGTATAGACAATCTCCTTGCACAGGGACTTATAACGGAGCAGGTTGCAAAAGCATGGAACTTTGATATAGGCGACACTGATGCCAGAAGATAAGGGGTGAGTTGTCTTGAAATATAAATACGTGGCGATGAATGCCAGAAATCAGAAAAAAGAAGGTGCAGTTGAGGCAGATACACAAAGTCAGGCTGTAGCGATGCTTCGTGAAAAAGGGCTTATCGTTCAGGATATCAAAGAAGCGGCAGGCTCGGATGCACCGACAAGTATATGGCAGATGGACATAAGCGGTGACGTTCATAACAAAAAGATTAAGAAAAAAGTCTTGCTTATGCTTTTCAATCAGCTCGGCATGATGATGAAGGCAGGTATCAACCTTTCGATGTCAATGCAGATTATGATTGATTCCGAAAAAGACCCCGCAATGCAGAAAATACTTCGTGAAATCAATGAGAATTTGTATAACGGTTTTACTCTTTCCCAGTCCATGAAAAACTTTGCCGGTTTCCCCGGTGTTTATATAAGTATTATTGAAGCGGGTGAAGCGAACGGTCGTTTGGATTCGGCTTTCCAGCAGTGTGCACTTATCTGTAAGAAAGATATCGCACTTTCCGGTAAACTAAGAAGTGCTTTTACATATCCTATCTTCCTTATAGTTCTCGTTATTGCACTTATCATAATTCTCTGCGGATTCGTTCTCCCGACCTTTAAGGATACATACGGTTCCTTCGGAGCAGAGTTGCCGGGACTGACACTTGCACTTATGGCATTCTCGGATGTTCTTATTGGTTATTGGTGGCTTATCATTATCTTTGTTGCGGTTATTGCTTTCGCAATAGTCACGCTCAAGAAGAATAATGCGGATTTCCAGATGTTCCTTGCAAAGATGTCCCTGAAGGTTCCTCTCATAGGTCCCATAATACGCCAGACTTCACTTGCACGTTTCTGTCGTCTTATGTCTACTCTTACCGAAGCAGGTATACCTATCCACAGGGCGATGGGACTTGCACGTGATGCTGTTCCTAATATTTTTGTCAAGCAGCAAATTCAGGAAGTTATTGACGATGTACAGATAGGTGTAACGATAAATGAAGCAATGGGTAAACATCCTGTCTTCGATCCCATTCTTGTGTCGATGGTTCGTGTCGGTGAGGAATCCGGTATGCTTGGCGATTCACTGTTCAAAATGGCAGAGCTTTTTGAAGAGCAGAGTGATGAATCAACTCAGAAACTTACAGATGCAATGACACCTATTATGACAGTTGTTATCGGTGTTGTTGTCGGTACGGTTGTTGTAGCTATGATTCTTCCGATGTTCGGTATCTACAGTGTAATTGATACTGCAACCTGATTATGCGGGATTGCATCGTATGTATTTATGAGATATACGGATGTGATGCGACTTTCGGTACATTGGCGAATGACCGTCAATGTACCGTTTGCTTGTCGCCACTATGAATATAACTAAATTGCGGTGTAAAATTTTGTTTAATTTATCCCTGAAAATTATGTTGAAATTCCCAAAATCTATAGTATAATTAAAGTGTATATTTGTGTTGCCTACTATTGAGATATGCTTGATGGAATACAGTACACAGGAGGTTTACTTCAATGAAAAGAAGATTGTTATATAAGAATAAGTTCAGGTCTAAAAAGGGTATGACACTTGTTGAAATACTTGTCGGTATTGCCATAATCGTTATTGTATTTGCTTCAACACTTGGTGCATTGGTGAACGGATATTCCACTACTTTATACAATGCGGATCATAATAAAGAGGATTTGCTGAACTCATCTGTCAATGAGATTATTTTCAATACATTCAAGTGTATGCAGATTAGCGACACAGAGGAAGCAGTGGATGTTATTGATCAGATAGAGGATGTCCAGAGTTCCGGTGATCTTACGGGAGATGATTATGCAACGGCACTGGTTGTAGCTATAAGCAACAATGTAGACGGTGCGGTATTTGTGCCTCCGGAGTTTTCCGGCGGTGAGTATAAGCCTGCTTTCGTTGACGATGTAGTATTCCAGTATACTATAGTTCCTGATGTAAGCCCGATTCTTGAGGATCCCACTCCCGGAATTGATGACTATAATAAAATTACGGGCTTCAGAATATTGACAAGCTTTGAAACGGCAAAAGGTACGGCTGTAAGCGAAAGCTTTATTCCATATACAGGTTGAGGTGAGAGAATATGAGAAAATTAAGAAGCAGGAAAGGTGTTACACTCGTTGAGCTTGTTGTAACCGTTGCCATTTTGGGAATTACGGCAGGAATGGGAGTCGGAATATTCGCATCGGCGATGAAGAACTATTCAACGGCTTCTGTTGTTGCTGTTGAGCAGGGAAAGACAGCACAAATTGAGGAATTTGTAACAAGATTCGCAAGGGTTTGCACATCAATGTATTATGTTGATCAGGATGCACCGTCCGGTGTTGTTCCGAGTACTACAATTGTCTTGAATCCGAATGATATAGATTCTCTCATTATAGACTTGGATAATAAAAAAGAAATAAGCTATATGACGATTGCACCGGGTACCAAGACTTTAACGTACAGGGATGTAGTAAGGGATTATGACGGCAATCAGTTAGAACTTCAGAATACATCAATAAGCGGAGTTGAGCGTGTCGAGTTTTCCGTTTTTAAGCAGAAGGTTGAAGTAGACCCGGGAGATACGGCTATAGCAGACGGAAGGGCTTTCCTTTACATGAAATATTCCATTAGTATGGAGGGCGGATATTCTGTCGGTGGTTGTGTTCTGCTTAACAACTGTTCTAATATTACAACTGTTGCAAACGATCGGTTTGTGGAAATCGGTAAAGACATTGCAAGTTTTGTTGTCGGAGACGATGATACAAAGACGGAAGGTATTCTTTTCAAAGGTGATTATGAAGAAAGCTGATGTTGTTTATTGATTTAAGGGTATTAACGGTCGGATATACTGAAAGATTAGTGCTGTTCCCGGTGTTTGCTGAGGAACAGCCTTTTTTTCGGTATAATCCCCTTTGGATAAATGCCGATCGGCTGCCGCACTAAGCTTTGACTTAATGCGGCAGCCGATTGTTTATTATATCTTGTATGACAGAAAGACACCGACTTACTGTCATTTACTGTTTTATCTCTTCCATTTCATATATCTCGAAGATGTCGCCCTCTTTGATATCACTGTATTTCTCAAGGGTGATACCACATTCAAAACCTTGTGTAACTTCCTTGACACTGTCCTTGAATCTTTGGAGAGAAGCAATAACATCATCTGCTATTACAATTCCGTCACGTACAACCCGGCACTGAGCACCTCGTATAACTTTTCCGGAAAGTACATAAGAACCTGAAACAAGACCAACATTGGTGATTTTGTAGGTAAGTCTTACCTCTACCTTTCCGAGAATATTTTCCTTGTATTTCGGTGCAAGCATACCTTTCATTGCTGCTTCTATTTCCTCAATGCAGTCGTAAATGACCCTGTACAGACGCATATCCACACCGTTTCGCTTGGCATTATCTTCCGCAACGGGATCCGGTCGTACATTAAATCCGACTATGATTGCATTTGATGCGGTTGCAAGCATGACATCTGATTCTTTAATTGCACCTACGGCACTGTATATTACATTTACACGAACCTCTTCATTCGTCAGCTTTTCAAGAGATTGTCTTACTGCTTCGACTGAACCCTGAACGTCAGCCTTGACTATAATCTTAAGCTCCTTCATTTCGCCCATTTTCATCTGATCGAAGAGGTTGTCAAGAGTAACCTTGGTTACGGAATTAAAGCGTTCCTCTTTCGCAGCATTACGACGCTGTTCAACAAGCTCCCTTGCAAGACGTTCATCGGATACAGCATTGAAAATATCTCCTCCCGTCGGTACATCATTCAGACCGGTTATCTCTACGGGAACGGAGGGACCCGCTGTTTTGACCTTGGCTCCCTTGTCGTTTGTCATTGCTCTGACACGACCGACGGCAGTTCCCGCTACAATGATATCACCTACATTAAGTGTACCGTTCTGTACGAGCATAGTTGCGACAGGACCGCGTCCCTTATCAAGCCTTGCTTCTATAACCGTACCCTTTGCTGCTCTGTCAGGATTAGCTTTGAGTTCTTTCATATCAGCAACAAGTAAAACCATTTCGAGAAGGTCATCAATACCTTCCTTTGTATGTGCTGAAACCGGGATGACCGGAACATCACCGCCCCATTCCTCGGGGACGAGTTCATGCTCTGTGAGCTGAGATTTGACACGCTCTATATCGGCACCGGGCTTATCAATCTTATTTACCGCAACGATAATTGAAACCCCTGCTGCCTTTGCATGATGGATTGCCTCTACTGTCTGCGGCATGATACCGTCATCGGCGGCTACAACAAGTATTGCAATATCCGTAACCTGTGCTCCTCTTGCACGCATGGTCGTAAACGCTTCATGTCCGGGTGTATCAAGGAAGGTGATATTTCTATCATTAATTTTGACTCGGTATGCTCCTATGTGCTGTGTAATTCCGCCTGCTTCGGTGTCGGTCACATGGGCATGACGTATTGCATCGAGCAATGAGGTTTTTCCGTGGTCAACATGACCCATAACGACAACGACAGGAGCACGTTCAACAAGGTTATCGTCATCATCTTCACTGTTGTCAATGATTTTTTCCTCGATTGTTTCAACAACCTCTTTTTCTACCTTTGCATGGAATTCCATAGCTGCAAGTGAGGCAGTATCAAAGTCTATAACATTACTTACACTTGCCATTACACCGAGCATCATAAGCTTTTTTATAAGCTCCGTTGCAGTAACCTTTAACCTCAGAGCAAGCTCCCCGACGGTTATCTCATCAGGTATCTGTACGGTTATAGGTTTAGTCTTACGGTCATTGGCGATTCTGTTAAGACGTTCCTGCTCGGTTTCTTTCCGTGAATTGCGCGGCTTACCTTTCTGCTGTGAACGCTGATTTATCTTCTGCTTCTGTATGGTAGGCTCCTTATGCATTTTTTCACTTGCGAGCCTGTCGTATTTCTCATTGTACTTATCTATATTTACATGAGAAGCCCTGGTATTAATGACCCTGCCCCTGTTTTCATTAACTTTGCTGTCATCCTCTGTAACGGCTTCATTTTTATCAAACTGCTTTCCCGAAAGGATATGTGTTTCCTGCTTCGGTCTTGCAGTTGCCGGAGTTTTGTTTTTCTTTTGCTTCGGCTGCTTTTTGTTTGCAGGTCTGTCATTGTTTGTTTGTTTAGGATTATTTCTTTCGGTCTGTTCATTTTTCGGCTCGGTCTTATCTTCGGTTTTTGCCGTTTTTTCATGTCTGTCGTTTTTCTGTGGTTTGCTGTTATCGTTTTTGTTATCCTTTTTGCGGTTTTTATTCTTTTCCTGTTTATCCGCTCTATCGGCACCGGTATTTTTTGTCTTTTCGGCAGCCTCTGTTTTTTCGGGTGTTTCCGTCTTGGGTTCGTTTCCGCTTGCATAGTAATCATTAAGATTACTCATCATATTCTTCTGAGTGAAATACTCTACTATAAGATTGAGTTCTTCCTCCGCAAGATTTGCTCCCGATTTTTTGTTTACGTTCAGGTATGTTTTAAGTACCTCGGACAGTTCCTTACTTGGTACATTCAGGTTTTTAGCTACCTCGCTGAGTTTATATTTTATCATACAATCATTCCTCCTGTCTGTTTATCCGTTACAAAGCGTTATCATTTTATCCGCAAATCCCTGATCATTTACCGCAATTATCCCGGTAAGCTTTCCGACAGAAGCTCCGAGTTCTTCCATCGGTATATCCAAAAAAACCGTCTTTACCTTGCTGTCATCCGCCGTTCTTACTATTGCTCTCTTTGTACGTTCGGACAAATCATTTGCAAGCAAAAGAAGTTTGCATTTACCGCCGTGTACAGAGTCAACGACAGCATCAAATCCGAGCGATATACGTCCCGCTCGTCGTGCAATTCCCAGTAATGACAGCAGCTTATTATTCATTAATTCAATCACTCTTTCCGGACAAATCCGATAATTTCAATAATCATTGAGCAGAGGTTTCAAGCTCTTTTGTGAGCTTTTCGTATACCTCATCGGGGATTTTGCATGAAAACGTTTTTTCAAGCCTTCTCGCCTTTTTTGCCTTAGCCAGACAGTCGGGACTGTTGCAGATATATGCCCCGCGTCCGGGTTTCTTTCCCGTTAGATCTACCGATATTTTACATTCCGATTCATCAGGATCGGGAGATCTGACAATTCTTATGAGCTGTTTTTTTTCTTTCATTTCTCCGCAGCCCACACACTTTCTCATTGGTATTTTTTTCTGGTGCAACTTCAATATTTCCTTTCATAAAAAGTCCTGAAAATTCTTCCGGACAGAATTACAGTCGGGACAATAACTTATTTTTCCGTCTCCTGATTATCGACGGTATCCTCCGCAGCATCGACAATTTCTTCTTCCTGTCCGGCTTCGTTTTCGACATTATCGCCGGAAGCAATATCCTCATCATTAAGTCCGTCACCGATATATTCTTCCTTGTCGTCCTCATCCTCGTCCTCGCCAAAGAAGCCGCTTTCGGGTCTTATATCGATCTTCCAACCGGTAAGCTTTGCGGCAAGACGGACGTTCTGTCCCTTATTTCCTATTGCAAGCGAGAGCTGATTATCCGGAACGGTTGCTTTGCAGATTTTTTCTCCGCTCGGGTCAATGACAACATCAAGAACCTCGGCAGGGGAGAGTGCTTTTTTAATAAACTCAACAGGATCTTCGCTGTATTCTATAATGTCAATTTTCTCTCCGCAAAGCTGTCCTACAATGGTACCGACCCTCTGCCCTTTGGGACCGATGCAGGCACCCACGGCATCAACTTCGGGATCATTGCTGAGAACGGCAATTTTTGTTCTCGAACCCGGCTCTCTTGAAATATATTTTATCTGCACAACACCGTCAAATATCTCCGGGATCTCTTCTTCAAAGAGTCTTTTCACAAAATCTGCCTTGGTTCTTGAGATAATCGCTCTCGGTCCCTTGTCGCCCGATTTTATGTTGACTACGTATACCTTTATCATATCGCCGACATTAAGTACTTCACCGGGGATTTGCTCACTTTTGGGGAGCATTGCTATTGATTTTCCAACCTTAAGTGCGGCATTTCCCGTGGACGGATCAACCTGTTCGACCGTTGCCGTGACGATATCCTGTAATTTGCTCTGATATTCCGAAAGTGCCTGTTCCTTTTCTCCGTCACGTATTCCCTGACGTATCATATTCCTTGCCGTTGAAACCGCAATTCTTCCGAAATTTTTCGGATCGAGAGGGATTCCGACCTTATCGCCCGTATTCGCAAGAGGACTTATCTTTCTTGCCTCATCGAGAGTAATTTCCCTGTTTACATCATTTACCTCTTCAACAACGGTTTTATTGAGCCGTGCTTCAAGCTTACCCGTTTCTCTGTTACACTCGACCGTAACATCGTCATTACCGCCGTATGAATTTTTGCAGGCGGTAACAATTGCCTTTGTTATCTGTGTGATCATAAATTCCGTCGGAATACCCTTTTCTTTTTCTATAAGCTTAAGAGCCTCAAAAAGGTTTTCTTCCGGTTCCTTGTTCTTTTTCATTTTTATTTCCTCCGTTAGTTAATGTTAAAATCATCCAGTTTAATATATACTGCCGCTTTCTTTTTTATTACGGTTTCACTGCCGTTTTCAAGCATCAGAGTAATTGTTTCTTTGTCATGGGAAATCAGGGTGCCTTTATATTCTCTTATTCCGTTTTCATCGGGTCTTATAAGCTTTACCATAACGGGTGTACCGAGGTACCTGTCAAAATGACGGTCAAGAACCAATTCCCTTTCAACTCCGGGAGAGGAAACCTCAAGTATATAGTTTCCTTCGATAGGGTCAAGTCTGTCAAGCGGTGCGTCTACCGCTCTCGTTACATTTTCACAATCGTCGATTGTGACTCCGCTGTCACTGTCGATGAAGATTCTCAGATAATATTCCGAACCCTCTTTGACATAGCAGACATTCCATAAAGTCAATCCCATTTTTTCCACTATCGGCTGTACAAGATCCGTAATCTCCGCAACTGTATTTCCTCTTTTTTTTGCAGTCATATTTTCCCTCCGTTTCGGTACGCTGTCAGTATAGTACTCCTTAAAAAATATTGTGATAAATACATATATATCATGCAGCCGCTACGATAAATATATA
>CANQAJ010000049.1 GCA_947589365.1 uncultured Clostridia bacterium
ACGAAATGGAGATGGTACGAATGCAGAATGAGTATTTGCTACAAAATGAAAATTTTTTTAATGTTACTGACGAGTTGAGAGAACTCAGTGCTTTATGTCAGAAAAACGGGACTATTGACAAGCAGCTTTATTCAAAATATGATGTTAAGCGTGGACTCAGAGATATTAACGGCAAAGGCGTTCTTGCAGGTCTTACTGAGATCTCGGAAATTTGTTCTTCCGTTAATGTAGACGGAGAAACCAAGCCGTGCGACGGCAAGCTTTATTACAGGGGCATCGATGTTGAGGATATAGTAAAGGGATTTATAAGCGATGAGCGCTTTGGATTTGAAGAGGTTGTGTATCTGCTTCTTTTCGGTGAGCTGCCGAATAAGAAACAGCTTGAGAGGATAAAGGAGCTTCTTGCAACATACCGTAATCTGCCTCAGTCTTTTCCAAGAGATATCATATTAAAGGCACCGAGTACCGATATGATGAACGGTCTTGCAAGGAGTGTTCTTACTCTTTATTCCTACGACCCGAACCCTGATGATATATCCATACCTAATGTACTCCGCCAGTGCCTTCAGCTTATAGCACTTTTTCCTGTGCTTTCCGTGTATTGCTACAGGGCATACAGTCATTATTATCTGAGGGACAGTTTGTTTATTCATGCCCCCGACCCCAAGCTTTCCACAGCGGAAAATATTTTGTATATGCTGAGGGATGATTCAAAATATACAGCACTCGAAGCCAAGCTTCTCGATATGTCACTTGTACTTCATGCCGAGCATGGCGGCGGAAACAATTCCAGCTTTACTACCCATGTTGTATCATCATCGGGTACGGATACATATTCTGCTATTGCTGCCGCATTAGGCTCACTCAAGGGTCCGAAGCACGGAGGTGCAAATATCAAGGTTGTTAAGATGTTTGATGATATGCAGCAAAACATCTCCGACTATAACGATGAGGAAGAGGTAAGGGCATACCTTAAAAGAATACTTCACGGCGAGGCGTTTGACAATGCCGGTCTTATATACGGTATGGGTCATGCGGTATATTCGATTTCCGACCCGAGGGCGAGGGTATTTAAGAAATTCGTTGAAAAGCTGTCCGAGGAAAAGGGAAGAACAAAGGAATTTCGTTTGTATTCACTTGTAGAAAAGCTTGCACCGGAGGTAATTGCGGAGGAAAGAAAGATCTATAAGGGTGTTAGTGCAAATGTTGATTTCTACAGCGGATTTGTGTACAGTATGCTTGACCTGCCCACACAGCTGTACACTCCGATTTTCGCAATCGCAAGAATAGCCGGATGGTCTGCTCACAGAATTGAGGAGCTTGTAAATCCGAGCAAAATCATACGTCCGGCATATATGAATGTACACGGAAGAATACCCTATACCCCGCTCGAAGATCGTTGATTTGCGATTTGGCGTGCTGAGAAACATCAGTGGAGTTTATTACTTGCAGACGGGCTGCTGTAGAGGCTTGTTGTATTTTTTGAATTTATATAAGTAAACGTAACAACGGGGTCACCCTATTGCAAGGCGACCCCGTTGCTGCGTTTTTATATCTGATCGGTTAAGCAGCGAATGGTATCAGAAAAGTAAAAATGACTGCAATCATTCGGATACCTCCGACAATTCACTCTGCTGAACGGAAACATTGCCGGAGGATTCAGTCTTATTCTCGGCATCACGTTCTCTTGATACAATAAATTTCCGGATGGATTTTGCATTATAATCAAGAGGGGATTCATTCACACTTCCGGAGGAATATATCTTGATAAGATTTGGTTTATTATTTTTATATACCACACCGTAAAGGGTAGTTGCATCCTCCGCATATACATTTTCTTCAATTGAAAATTCAATATCTTTTATCTTATTAACCATATCATACAGGGTTGACATATCGTTTTCGGAAACAAAGGCTTCACCGTTAAGATCTTTAATCTTTTTCTCAACCTCGGCGAGTATTTCCTCGTGTGTCAGCGAAGTTTTACCTGAAAAGTCAAAATCATAGCGAAGTCCGCTTCTATCAATAACATATCCGCCCGATCTTTTTCCTCTGTTATATTTGTCAATGATTTTTATAAAGACAATCTCCGGGGCGGTATCTTCATCCGAGTCATCGGATGCACTTTGTGAGCTGTTATTTTTGCCTGACTCGACCTGATTTTTGATATCTGTCTGGACCGACATAAGAGTACCTCCTATCACCAGTGCAGCCACAATGAACCCTATGGTGACGAAGATAAGCTGTTTCATTTTATTCATAAATTCCACCTCGATTTCATAAAAGGGTTAAGCTCTGAACAGGTGCAGAGTTTCCGACGGCAAGTCAGCCGAGCGGTGACTTTGCTGTACGTATGCCATAAATACGTTACAATCATCAATTATATATTATCAGAAATTTACCGATATGTCAATGCCGCTGCTCAGCACCGGGACTGTACGGATTTATCTCCAGTATTTGCTGTCAAGAGTTCTGAACTGTATGGATTCAAAAATATGCTCCCTTTTTATAACCTCACAATTATCCATATCTGCAATTGTTCTTGCGACCTTGAGTATTCTGTCATAGGCTCTTCCGGAGAGTCCCATTTTGTCAAAGGAGCTTTCAAGGGTGCTTTTTGCACTGTCATCCATAGGACAGATTTCATTCAGCAGTCCGGGCGTTATTGCGGCATTACATGATATACCTGTTCCCTTGAAACGTTCGGTCTGAATTTTCCTTACCCGGTCAACACGCTTTTTGATTTCCGCGGAGGATTCGGATTTTTCGGAGGAAGAAATTTCTCCGAATTCAAGCGGAGGAACCTCTACGTGTATGTCAAGTCTGTCCAGAAGAGGTCCTGATACTCTTGACAGATACTGTGTCACCGCTTTTTGTGAGCAGGTGCATTTTTTTGTCGGATGTCCGAAATATCCGCAGGGACAGGGATTCATTGCCGCAATTATCATAATTGAACACGGGTAGGTCAGTGTTGCATTTACTCTTGATATTGTCACGGTACCGTCCTCGATCGGTTGACGAAGAATTTCCATTGTGTTTCTGTTAAATTCGGGAAGCTCGTCCAGAAACAATACACCGTTATGTGCAAGAGATATTTCACCCGGATGGGGTATTGAGCCGCCTCCGGTAAGTCCGGCTGTGGAAACGGTATGATGCGGACTTCTGAACGGACGTTCGGTTACAAGTGAGGTGTTGTGAGGAATAATTCCGGCGATGGAATGAATTTTAGAGGTTTCTATCATTTCCTCAAATGTCATATCCGGGAGTATCGTTGGCATTCTTTTGGCAAGCATGGATTTACCTGTTCCGGGACTGCCTATAAGAAGCACATTATGTCCGCCGCAGGCGGCTATTTCAAGTGCCCGTTTCGCTTCAAACTGACCTTTTACATCTGCAAAATCCACACTGCTAAAAATTTTTTCATTTGTATTCTGCACGGGCATTGAAGGAGGAATCAATCTTTTTCCCTTAAGGTGAAGTATAAGCTGTCCTATATTTTTGACAGGTATAACATCAAGACCTTTGACAACGGCACCCTCCCTTGCATTGGTGTCGGGTACGTAAAAGGTTTTGCAGCCCCTTTTTTTCGCTTCAATCGCCATTGGAAGAACTCCGTCAACAGGGCGAACTTCGCCGCCGAGTGAAAGCTCGCCGATAAATGCGGAATTTTCAGTGTCAAATCTGACGGCACCGCTTGCAAGGAGAAGTGAAATTAATATGGGCAGATCATATATTGAGCCGATTTTTTTGATATCAGCCGGTGCGAGATTTATTATGATCTTATTTTTCGGAAATTCAAATCCACAGTTACATATTGCCGCACGTACTCTGTCCCTTGCTTCCTTAATTGATGCATCGGGAAGACCTACGATGTCAAACGAGGGAATACCTTTGGAGATATCGGTTTCAACGCTGACCGGGAAAGCATCAATTCCGAAAAGTCCCATACTTTTTAAGTTGACTACCATTTCTTTACTCCTTGAAATATGCTCATTAAGATGAAAACATAGTATTCTTATTACTTTATCTATATAATTATATAACACGTTTTATTTTGCTGCAACGACTAATTTACAATTATTTTATATATTGGTAAAATTCGACAGATTATTTTATGCTTTTTTGGTATTATTTACATTATAAAATGCGTATGTAAAATGTATTACAAACTACAAAAAAGTAAATCTGTGATAATGTACAGGGTTTACTGTGTATTTTGTATAGATTTACCAAAAATTGGAACGTATTTTACTTTATCTATAAAAATTTGTTGACATATTAAAAAAAATAGTGTATTATTAATGGGTACAGATTTCTAAGAGGTGTATAAATGCAGGAGGTTGGATTTCAGAGTGATTACGGGCAGCTCAGTGATGAGGAGCTTGTGGCTCTGTATAAACAAGGAGTTCAGGATGCGTTCGGAGAATTGTCCGTGCGTTATATCGTTGTCATAAGGAACAGATCTGTGGGTTTATATAATATGGGTGTGGAAGCCGAGGATCTTTTTCAGGAGGGTCTTATCGCTTTGCATACTGCCGTGACAACCTATAGGGAGGATGACGGAGCTTCGTTCTGTACGTATGCATCCAAATGCATAAGGAATCGCTTGATTTCTGCTGTCAGAAAGGTCAATAATAATAAAAACAGGATCAACAATATTGCTGTTTCTCTCGACTGTCAGAATGATAATCAGTGCGACCCTATGACCGATCCGGAAAGGGTGCTGATGGCGGATGAGGAAGTGAGGGAGCTTATGGAGCTTGCACATGATAATCTTTCCGATATGGAGATGAGGGTGTTGGCTTTATATATTGACGGGAAAAGCTATGATGAAATTTCCGTAAAGCTTGGTATCCCTGTGAAATCCTGCGATAATGCTATGCAGAGAGTCAGGAAAAAGCTTAGAGAGCTGTACAGATAAGCTTATTGAATATGCCCGTGTAGCTTATAGAGAGCGTTGACTTAATTCAAAGGTGACGGTGCAAATCCGTCCGTAGGGCGAAAAACTTTTAATACCAAAGCGAGGTAAAACAAATGTACGAGGATAAGACATTAGTTTGTAAGGAATGCGGCAATGAGTTTGTATTTACTGCCGGAGAGCAGGAATTCTATGCTTCAAAAGGATTTGAGAATGAGCCTCAGAGATGCAAGAGTTGCCGTGATGCAAGAAAGAACAGTATAAGAGGCAACCGTGAGATGTTCACGGGGGTTTGTGCGGCCTGTGGCAAGGAAGCGGTAGTTCCTTTCAAACCACGTGATGATCGCCCGATATATTGCAGTGAGTGTTTCGCAAAGATGAGGGAAGAGCAGGCTTGATCCTGTTTTACAATTCGGAACAATACGGTTGTGTCGCTCGGCATGACCGTTTTTTCTGTATATAAGCAAAAAAGACGACTCTCAGGCAAAGTCGTCTTTTTTCTTTTTAGTGAATATAAAAAATTTGCTGAAGATATAATTCAGAACAATAACAATAACCTGAATAATGAGCTTGACGCAATATTCATATAATGTGGTATTCATCTCGGGGTTGGATATGAGTATGATATCTGTCCATAACCAAAACAGTGCAAGCTCGACTAACAGAGAGAATATTCTTGCTCCGTAGAAAGATATTATCTCACGGAAAAGCTCCCGATTATCGGCAGCATGGGAACGGAATACCCATTTTTTATTGGTTATGTAAGCAAACAGTACTGCACATATCCATGCGGCTATGTTTGTCGGCAGCAGTGCCGCACCAAAATATCTCAGTGCGGCAAACACAATAAAGTTGACAAGCGTTGTAAGCCCCCCGAAAATAAGGTACATTATGACCTCACGGTACTTGAGATACAATTCCTTTATTTTATTCATTTGAAGCCTCCTCCAAAAACTCATCCGAAGATTCACTTTCTTCCGTATCATTCAGTTTAGGCAAACTATCCTTCAGTGCAATTTTGTCTATCTGCTCGAAAACCATTTCGGCATATTCTCCATCTGTCGTTCCCTCAAGAACATCGTTCAGGGTTACTGCATATCTGCTCTTATCGTTTTTATAGATTACTAACTTATCGGTTATTTCGTCATCACCCTGATAGGAGAACGTGAATGAGGCTACCTCTTCATATCCGTCAAGATTTTTAAGATCCATTTCCTTTCTTGTGATATTAGAAAGATTATAAATAAAGGTTGTAAGGTTTGAATAATCAATTTTTTCTCCGTCAAGTGTAGCTGTTGTTGTTATAACCTCTTCAAAAAGGTCGTTTACCCCGACCTCATGCTTAAGTTCAAAATCCGTTTCCTTTCCGTTATAACTGATATCTAATTCGGTCACCTTGTTCATATCCGGCATAATATAGGCAAAAGCCAGAAATTCAGTATATTTTACATCATACCATGATTTTATTTCCTCGGCGGAAGTCTTGCAGATTATATCCCCACCGTCAGCCATAATGTAGCAGTTTCCTTCCTCATCTTTCTTTGATGCAAGCATAGATACCGAGGAGTCGTCCGATGCCTTGGTCGTGATTTTCATATAAGGCTTATCAAGACCGAATTCTTTTTTATCCTTATCGGTGATTTGTACTGCGGCTATTTCATCGCCTGTAAGTCCGAATATCGCCTCTCCGACGCTTTCAACCATTGCCGCACCGCATATTTCACGATACGGAGAGTTCATAACATATTGAGAGGTGGTCATAGCATCGCCGCCGTTGCCTATTTTAATCGGCTTTTCATATCCTGTGCCCGATATTGTAAGATTGACTATACTGTTATCATTATTTTCATTATTAAACTCCTTTGTAAGAGTTTTATCAAACATCTGTAATTTTTTTATAAGGAACATATTTACAGAATCAATCGGCATAAGATATACGTTATCATTTCCGCCCCATCTTACATATATCCCCTGCTCATCGGGAGCAGTGTTTCCTATATAAAGTGTTTCTTCGGAATTATCGCTGAATACGGTTGTGACAGTGGAAACAGGTTTGTCAAGACCGTATTCCGCATATTTCTTTCCGGATTTGTCTACAAGCATTGTTGCTGCGGCATAGGAACATTGATAAGCAAGCTGATCAGTCATATCTTTTGAAAGGTGTGCATTTTCATATCCCTGCATTGTGTATAACATGGATATTGTAACTTCCTCATTGTTCTTATCAACACGTTTGTTTGATGACTCGGTGGAAACTTCGGACTCCGTGTCCGACTCCGACTCTTCTCCGGAGGATTCTTCATACAATGAACCGTATCCGAGTCTGCTTGCCTGATCAATGTAGTTATATCCGATAAGCACATATTCGCCGTCGGTATTTTTGACGGTAATTTCTTCTGCATCAAGCTTTGTCTTATCATATAGAAGTATATCTGAGCTTACCGTGTCCTTTTCTCCTCCGTAATCTGTTTCGGGTAAATTCAGAACAACAATGAGTGCAGCTCCGAGTATAAAAACAAGTGCGGCAGAAAAAATTATAAATCGAAGATTTTTTTTCATGTCTGACCTCCGTTATTTTCTTCGGCGTAAAACAAATACGCACAGACCTGCTCCGAGGATAAGCAAGGGTATTACCGCATATATGATTACACCCGTAACCGTTGTTGTCTGAGAACTTACGGATGAAAGATCGTATTCTGTAATAACCTTATCATCAATATAAACCGTATCATCCTCACGGTGGTTTATTTCATTGAGGATATTGAAAAGATATTTTCTGTTTGTGAATTTATCTTCGGTCAATTGATCATTCAGCATCATAGTTGAGCCTGCAAATATGAGTCTTGAGACTCCATCGTCATTTCCCGACAACCCTTGTGCTACGACAGAAACATATCCTGTAGCATAATCCTGCCAATTCCAGTCTTCATCAACCGAATACGGACATACCCCGGACTGACTTGAATATTGTACAAGTGATTCTGCGTTATCTCCCGATATGCTTACTGCTCTTGACATTGATACAAGCACAGGCAGGTCATCGTCGGTATAATTAGATATATACTGTTCCGAATCAAAGGTTGCGGCAATATTTCTGTATGCATCATTCTGCGTCATCATTCTTGAACTGTCGGTTTCAAATGCCAGACCGTCCTCAAGCGTCATTCCGTATTCTTTCAAAAGTGCCGTTATTTCAGGGCATTCTATTTCATATCTGTAGGCAACAAAAATAAGGTTCTTATCGTATTTTCCGTCATTGTTAAGGAACGTTTCAAGCTTTTTAATTGCTTTGCTGCTGTAATCCTCTGTCGGAGCCCATGCTATAACCGTACTTATATCATTAGGAATATTATCGGATTCAATACTGATTGGTGTAAGAATATAATTATTGGCGGCAAGGACTGTCTCAAGTGTGGAATAGCTGTCTTCACTTTTATCTGTCAGTATTGCTATTTTTGTTTTTGCATCACTTGTCACTTTTACTATGGCACTGGTCAATGCAGACTCAGCTTTTGATGAGGTGATATACTGATATTCTCCGTATAAATCAAAATTGAACATATCCTGAACCGTGAGATGATTATATTTATCTCCGCATTTTACGATAACGTCCGTAACTGAAAGTGTTTCGTTCTGATATTCATTTTCTATATTAGGATTTTTAAGAAGGTCGGTATACTCTACTGTAAGCAAGCCGTTGGAATACTTTTTCATCTGATCGACAATGTTTGTAACTTGTTTACAGTATGTGTCATACGCCTCATAGCTTGTTCTGTCTGTCAGGAAGGTTATTGAAACCTTTTTCTTGAGGGATCGTGCTATTTTTGCGGAAGCCTCGGATATATTGAAAGAACCGCTGCTCGTGATATCGGCGGTGAGAAAGGCAAATCTGTCCGTCAGAACACCGGAAATTATATTCAAAAGTACAGCCGCTGCAATAACAAGACATATACTTACAAGAGATATTATTCTCCTTTTTGACTTTCTCGACATAGTTTTTCTCTTAACAGTCCCGACTTTGGCGTTGGCGGACTCCGCCTTTTCTGCCGTATTATTATTTTCCTTTTCGTCTGTTGACTTTACATTTTTATCAGACATCTCAAATCCTCCTTATGCCCATCTTTTTCTTTCGATAACCCTGTCCGTAAGGAAAAGAAAAATGAAGGTTATCGTAACAAAATATACAATATCCGCAAGAGAAAACAGACCTAAGGCGAAATGACCGTAACGTGTCTGGAAAGAAAGCGAGCTTATGAAATTCTTTATGAAATCAACAGGAATTGTCGAAGCTACGGTATCAAAAAGGCTTATCAGGGCGTTTGCCGCAAATGAGGCAATGGCGGCGACTATAACACTTTCCGTCAGGGAGGATATAAATATTCCTATTGCACAGAAAGCCGAGCCGAGCAGAGCCATTCCGAAAACATTACCCAGAATAACGCTCCAATCAGGCGTAGTCATAAAGGAAAGTGCGATACCCTCAATTATATATGAGCAAAGGCAGAACACCAGCATTACAAGGGCGGAAAGATATTTTGAAAAAACTATGCCGGGGATACTGACCGGTGCGGTGAACAGTGCCTGTTCCGTTTTTTGCTTTTTATCTTCCGCAAAGAGCCGCATTGTTATAAGAGGTATAACAAAAAGAACTATAAAAAACATACTCTGAAATACTGTCGACATATTTGAGGTTCCGACATAAAGACATTGAACCCAAAAGAAAATGCCGCTGAAAAACATAAATACTGAAAGCACGGCATAGCCGACGGGTGAAGTGAAATATGAGCAAAGCTCTCTTTTAAATATCGCTGACATTTTTATTTTCCTCCTCTGCTTTTCCGGTAATGATATCAAGGTATGTATCTTCAAGTGATACGGAAACAGGTTTCATAGACAGAATATTATAATCGGTTTTAGCAAAAGCTCTGAAGATAAGTCTGCGTACATCTCTGCTGCTTTCGATAACGTATTCATAACATCCTTTTTCACATTCACCTTGTTCCGTTACATTCGTTATTCCGTCTATTCTTTGAAGTAACGAGTAAACCTGCTGCATACGTCCTTCAATTATAAGATTCATGCGAGTTGTGGATTTACCTGTAGCCGTGAGTTCATCGGTAAGACCTTCGGTTACAATTTTACCGTTATTTATTATAATTATTTTATCGCATACAGCCTGTACTTCAGAAAGAAGGTGCGAAGAAAGGATTATGGTATGTTTTTTCCCGAGATCACGGATAAGCTTTCTTATCTCTATAATCTGCTGCGGGTCAAGACCGACTGTGGGCTCATCAAGGATAAGTACGGGAGGTTCGCCTAAAAGTGCCTGTGCAAGACCCACACGCTGACGATAGCCCTTTGACAGATGCTTTATTATCCTGCCCTTCACATCCGTGATTTTTACCATATCGCAGATTTTTGAAATATGTTCCCTCATCGGGAGTCTTATCTTTTTCAGTTTGAAAATAAATTCAAGATATCCCTGCACAGTCATATCATTATAAAGCGGCGGAATTTCGGGAAGATATCCTATTTTCTTTTTGGCTTCCGTGGGGTTTTCAAGAATATCAATGCCGTCGATTTCAACAGTTCCGCTGTCTGCCGAAAGATACCCTGTTATGATATTCATTGTTGTGGACTTGCCGGCACCGTTAGGTCCCAGAAAGCCGAGGATATCGCCTTCGCCGAGTGAAAAGCTGACATTGTCGAGAGCCTTTTCTCTGACATAGGTTTTTGTCAAGTTTTTGACTTTGATCATATTTACACCTGCTTACTTAATTTATTTTGTTCTTATCGGATGCTTTGCCGGAATTAAATATCTATTTCCAATATAACCGGACAATGGTCACTCCCATATATATCGGAGAGTATATCCGCCTTTGTTATTTTTTCCTTTATCCTGTCGGAAACAATAAAATAATCAATACGCCATCCGGCATTATTTTTTCTTGCGTTGAATCTGTATGACCACCAGCTGTATCTTCCCACGTCATCCGGGTGGAGGTAACGGAAAGTGTCAATAAAGCCGCTGTCAAGAAGTTCGGCTATTTTATTTCTTTCCTGATCCGAAAATCCGGCATTGCCCCTGTTAGCTTTGGGGTTTTTCAGATCTATCTCATTATGTGCTACATTCAGATCTCCACAGTAAATAACGGGCTTTTCCTTGTCAAGCCGCATAAGATATTCTCTCAGGTCGGTTTCCCATTCCATGCGGTAATCTATTCTTAGCAGACCGTCCTTTGCATTAGGGGTGTATACATTAACAAGATAAAAGCTTCCCATATCAAGTGTTATCATTCTGCCCTCGTGGGAATGTGCCTCTATATTCATACCGTTATATGTAACGCTTTCCGGAGTATGCAAAGTAAATACTGCCGTGCCCGAATACCCCTTTTTTTCGGCACTGTTAAAATATTTATTGTATCCCTCAAGCGGAACCTCCGCCTGTCCTTCCTGCATTTTGGTTTCCTGAAGGCAGATAAAATCCGGAGCGAGTTCTCTCACAACATCTATAAAACCTTTTTGCATACAGGCTCTCAGTCCGTTTACATTCCATGAAACAAGCTTCATAAATAAGATTTTCCTTTCACTATTAAATCTCTGTATATTCTTGTCTATTATAACACATCTTATCATATATAAGCAAGCAAAACGGAATTATGTATTAAATATTTACTGAAATTAAAAAACGAATTAAAAACAGCAATTAAAAAAGTATGCTATAATACCTATGTATTATACATTACGTTTTTTAAATTGTAATGAATATATGCTTAAAAACTTTACAGCTTACTTTATCATTATAATTAATAATAAAACATTTTCGTTAATCTCAGGATAAAATAGAAATTTCTTAAACCGGTAAACGATAAAAAACAAACCGTTGACAAAATTATATTAATTTGATATTCTTTTGGAAAGGAGATATATGGCGATAACAAGCGACAGGAATAATCCGCTTAATAATTTCGCAATACATATCTTTTGACGGAGATGACAAGATGAAAAATATTTTGCTTATACTGACGGGCGGAACAATAGGCAGTGTGAATCGGAACGGTGTAATAGGCACGGACAGAGGAAGATGCAGGGTGCTTGAAATGTATGAAAGTGAACATGATGACTGCCGATTTGTAATAAAGTCGCCGATGAACATATTGAGCGAAAATCTTGATATCTGGCATTGGGAAAGTCTTATAAATTATATACTTTCCCTCGATTTGTCAGGCTTTGACGGTATGATAATAACACACGGAAGCGATACGCTGTCATATTCCTCGGCTATGCTCGGAATGTGCCTGAATCATCTTGATATTCCGACAGTAATTACGGCGGCAAATTTTGTCCCGGACGACCCTCGGAGTAATGCCATGATGAATTTCAATGCCTCAGTCCGACTTATAGAAAATGTAAGAGGCGGAGTCTATACTGTATACGGAAGCGGTACTGCGGACGGTGTTGAAGTATATATTCCCACAAGAATAAATGAAGCGGACAGAATAAGCGACCGTTTTTCTTCGGCTGACGGAAAACCGCTTGCATTCATTGATAAATATGGAAAAATAAAATCGTATACTCATTTTGATATGAGAGTATTGGAGACACATAAAAGTCTTAAGGAACTTAAAAGTATTCATTTGAAAAAATCCGTTTGCATGATAATGCCTTATCCGTCACTTGATTATGATAAAATTATTTTTGATAAAAATACAGGTGCTGTTTTACACATGACGTATCATTCGGCAACTGTAAACCAAAAAGCCTTAACACTTTTGAATCGGTGCAAAGAAAATGGCATACCGATGTATATGTGTTCATTTCAGAAAAGTGCGGCAGGAATGTATGAAACAAGTGATATAATGCTGAAAAACGGTGCATTGCCGTTGTATGATATGAATAAGGAAAGTGCATATGCAAAGCTTTTGATTGCCGTAAATCTTTACAGCGATGATATTGAGAAATTTATGAATAAAAATATATACTATGAAGGAGTTGGTGATTTGAATGAAATTGGAAATTAAGAATCTGAGCAAAAGTTTCAGCGAAAAGGAAGTATTGAGGGATATTTCCTTAACAGCTGAGAGCGGTAAGGCTCTCGGTCTTCTCGGAAGAAACGGAGCGGGAAAAACCACAACAATACGAATAGTGATGGGAGTTTTTTATCAGAACAGCGGCGATATCCTCATTGACGGGAAGCCGTTTGACAGGAATAATCTTCGCATAGGGTATCTTCCCGAGGAGAGAGGACTTTATCCTAAAAAGAAAATAGGGGAGCAGCTCATATATTTCGGTATGCTGAGAGGTCTGAGTAAAAAACAGGCGGTTCGGAATACGGTGCGATGGCTTGAAAGAATGGGTATGTCGGAATATAAGGATAAAAAGCTTGAAACGCTCAGTAAGGGTAATCAGCAGAAAATACAGCTTGCCGTGACGCTTTTGTGTGATCCTCAGCTTGTTATACTTGATGAGCCTTTTTCGGGACTTGACCCCGTAAATGCGATGCTTCTCAAGGATGTTATCAAGGAGGTTATTGACGGAGGTGCTATGGTTCTTTTTTCAAGCCACCAAATGAATTACATAGAAGAATTTTGTGATGATATAGCGATACTCAATTCGGGCAAAATAGTACTCAGCGGAAATATAACCGAAATCAAGAGAAGCTATCCGAGAAATATGATTGAGATAGGCTCACTGCAAAAGGATAAGATTGCACCGTTTATCATACATAACATGGGTGATATCAGTGAAACAGTGGAAACGGACGAAAAGGATCCTATAATAAGAGTTAAGCTTAAAAGAGCCGGGGATAAGATGAAGCTTATGAATGCTTTACTTGATGAAAAATTCGACATTGATTCCTTCAAGGTGTGTGAGCCGTCATTGAATGACATATTTGTTGAATATACGGAGGGCGGAATATGAAACAGATGCTTAAAATATTGAAATTTGAATATCTGAATTGTGTAAAGAATAAGGCATTCATAATAGTTACCGTTGTGCTTATGGCGGCTGTGTTTCTTGTGGTTTTAATCCCCGGTATTATTTCGGGTATGTCAAGTGACGGCGGTGCTGATGACGAAGAGGGAACAAAGAGTATTATTGCGGTAAACAGCAGCGTTTATGATGATAAAACAATCCGGGACGAGTTTTCTGCATTTTATCCTGAATGTGATATAAAAATTACGGATGAGAATATAAAATCACTTAAGGATAATGTCAATAACGGAGAGTATTTGTTTGCCGTATACATAGATGAGGAACTCAGCTGCAGCTATATAACCGTAAATAATTCAATGTTCAGTGAAAGCGGTCAGAATCTGTACGATATTATCAAAAATATGTATTGCATAAAATATCTCGGTGAGCATGGTATTGTGTCCGATGAAGCGAAAAAAATTCTTAATCCCGCAATAACACAAAATACGATAACCACCGGAACGGATCAGACCAAAAACTTTTTACCGGTATATTTCCTTATGTGTGTATCATTTATGGCTGTTGCAACATACGGACAGTTGGTTGCACAGAGCGTTGTTACCGAGAAAAATACCAGAGCAATGGAATTGCTGATCACCTGTGCTAAACCTTCTCACCTGATTTTCGGCAAGGTTATCGGCTCGGGTCTTGCAGGTCTTACACAGCTTACACTTATCGCCCTTACGGGAATAGCCTCAGTTTCGTCCGGTCCGGACGGAGGCATAAACGAATTTATGTCACAGTATTTTAATATTCCTGTTTTGACAGTAATATATTTCCTTGTGTTCTTTATAATCGGATATTTTATGGTTGCGTTTTTGCTTGGCGCACTTGCTTCATTTGCCTCAAAATCGGAGGATCTGAATACACTTATAAGTCCGGTAGTTCTTGTGCTTTCGGTGGTATATTTAGTACTTATTTTTATGATGCAATCCGAAGATTTGGGAGGAAGTGTATTGAATGCACTGTCATACCTGCCTATAAGCGGTCCCCTTGCAATGTTTGTGCGTGTTTCTCTTACAAATGTTGAAGTATGGGAAATATGCCTGTCATTGTTTCTACAGGTCGTAGAAGTGTATCTTTTGGGAATGCTTGCAGCGGCAATATATAAGATCGGTGTACTTATGTACGGTAATCCGCCCAAGCTTAATGAAATAATAAGGCTGTTAAATGTTCAGAGAAAGGCTGACAAAGCACGTAAGATCGGATAAGATGTCTTTACTGCTCGGATACAATTTAATATAATGATGGGTAACTAAGCAGTTACAATAAATTTATATAAATATATAGAAATATATAAAAATTTATTGAAACGACTACCCTTTGTATCGTGCAAACAGTGTAAACTCAACATTAAATGCTTTTAATCCCTAAAGTTTACGACCGAAACAGGTTGTATGGACAAAGGTCAAAGAAAACAAGGAAGTTGATTGATGAGG
>CANQAJ010000050.1 GCA_947589365.1 uncultured Clostridia bacterium
TATTCATGTAAATTCCTCCTCAAATAACATACATATATTATATACACAAAAAAGGATTATTTCAAGACCAAAGTCATTTTTTATAATATAATATAACAGTTCTGTTATTTTTCAAAGTAAACGCAGCAAGAGTGCAAAAAGAAGCACAATCGGCTTGTAGGATAATAAGTCGGATTAAATCCGAAAAAAGATGTGAAAACATCCAACCCGCATTGGGGATTGGTTACAGTCCTTTTCAAACTCTTTTATAGCTGAAATGCGGTTGTAAGGAAAATTTACACTAACTGAAATAACCGTGGCTTAAAGCTTCTTAACAAGCAATGCTCTTATTGCATTAAGGACAACAAGAACCATTACCCCTACATCTGCAAAAATGGCTGTCCACATATTCGCAAAGCCCAACGCCCCCAATATAAGACATATAATTTTTACACCAATGGCAAACCATATGTTTTCCTTTACTATTGTCAGACATTTCTTTGAAATTTTTAATGCCTTTGAAATTTTTAACGGGTCATCATCCATAAGAACTATATCCGATGCCTCAATGGCGGCGTCCGAACCCATTGCCCCCATGGCAATTCCGATATCTGCTCTTGATAAAACGGGTGCGTCATTTATACCGTCACCGACAAATGCTATTGCCTCATTGTTACTTTTCTCGGATATCAGTTTTTCCATTATATCAACCTTATCGGCCGGAAGAAGATTGCTATGAACCTCGTCAATTCCCAGCTTCTCTGCAATTTCTTCGGCAACGGATTTATTGTCGCCGGTAAGCATTACGGTTTTTCTTATTCCTGCTTTTTTAAGTCCGGATATGGCTTTTTCCGAATTTGTTTTAACTATATCGGAAATAACGATACTTCCCATAAACTCATTATTTTTTGCCGTATATACAATTGTTCCGACTGCTTCGGGAATCGAATACTTCACACCTGTTTTGTCCATTAATTTAGCATTTCCGGCATAAACCGTATTACCCGCTATTATCGCTTTTATGCCATGTCCTGCTATTTCTTCGGTATTGTCGGGAACAACGGAACCATGATATTTTGAGGCAGCATTTTTTACCGACAGTGCAATCGGGTGCGTTGAGTAATGCTCGGCAGAAGCCGCAAGACAAAGAAGTTCAGACTTTTCAATCCCGTTCGGATATATTCCGGTTACCTCGAAAACTCCCTTGGTAAGCGTGCCTGTTTTATCAAATACAACGGTATGAGTTTTTGATAAGGTTTCAAGATAGTTTGAACCTTTGATAAGTATTCCCTCTTTGCTCGCTCCTCCTATTCCGGCAAAAAAGCTGAGCGGTATGCTTATTACAAGGGCACAGGGACAGCTTATAACAAGAAATGTCAAAGCACGGTATATCCAATTAGCCCAACCTGCGGCTTGCGAGAGAATAAACATATTGAACAAAGGCGGCAATATTGCCAGTGCTATTGCACTGAATATAACGGTGGGAGTATAAATTTTAGCAAATTTTGAAATAAAGTTTTCCGAGCGTGATTTTTTGGAGCTTGCATTTTCCACAAGGTCAAGAATTTTGGATACCGTAGAATCTCCGAATTCCTTTGTGGTGCGTATTTTAAGAAGTCCGCTTAGATTAACGCAGCCGCTTATGACCTCATCCCCCACCTTGGCACTTCTCGGTACACTTTCTCCGGTGAGTGCAACCGTATCAAGTGTGGAGCTTCCCTCTTCAATAATGCCGTCAATCGGAATTTTCTCACCCGGCAGAACTGTTATTATTGTACCTACTTCAACATCATCCGGATCTACTTTTTCAATTTTACCGTCTGTTTCTACATTTGCGTAATCAGGACGTATATCCATTAACTCACTTATGTTTTTACGGCTCTTACCTACCGCATAGCTCTGGAACCACTCGCCGATCTGATAGAATAACATAACTGCAATAGCCTCAAGATAATCTCCGTCCTCAATTACCGCAATTACCATTGCTCCGATCGTAGCCAATGCCATAAGCAGACATTCATCAAACGGTTGGAGATTAATTATTCCCTTAAATGCTTTTATAAGAATATCATATCCTATAATCAGATAAGGTATAAGGTATAGTGCTAATTTATACAGACCGCCCACAGGTACAAAAATAAAGCAAATCATAAGAACGCTTGCTATGATTATTCGTATCAGATTTTTCTTTTGCTTCTTTGTCATAATTATCCCTCCACAGTTACGATTAAACAAATGTTTAATCGTTGTTTAAAAATATATCCCCACATAAGTGGGTTTATATTTTATATGTTTTATCTCAAAAGAATATTTCACAGTCCGGTTCTATCTTGCGGCAGCTTTTGAGTACATCAGCCATTACAGCATCTGCATCCGCACCGTCCTCAAATTCTACTTTCATTTTAAGGGTCATAAAATTAACAACGGCATCCCTTACTCCTTCGGTTTTCTTTGCCGCATCCTCCATTTTTGATGCACAATTTGCACAGTCTACCTCTATCTTATATGTTTTCTTCATACTAACCACTCCTATAATTAAAAGATTGCTTAATCGTTAAATATAATATAACATATAATGAAACATATGTCAATACATTTTTAATATTTTATTTAAAAAATCACTGATAGTATTTATCGAGCATGAGTAATTTATATACATATTTTGTTTTAATGCCATATTTGACACAAAAAAACGCTCAAAAGCCACATCACAGCAGACTTTCGAGCGTTTTTTAATAACAATGCAGTACAAAAAATTTTTTCAGATTATGAAACAGCTACCTGTGAAATATATAGTACAGAAATCATACTCCACTGTAAGTTGTCTATCATTTTTCTTTTCTCAGATTTCTTATATACGTCACCGGTTTAAAAAACAGACCATGAATATTCAGTTTTTTGCATATTACCGAAAACAGAAGCGGAATTGCTGTGCTGAATACGGTATTGAGAACAAATCCTATATAAACATTATCAATTCCGATTTTGGGTAAAATAACCCTGAATCCGGCGGTGAAAATACAGTGGATAACATAAATTTCAAGACTGTGTTTTCCCAAAAACTGCAAAAAACGGTTATTACTTAAAAATTTTATATTTTCAAAAAGATACCATATCGCTAAGGATATACCCAAAGCTGCTATAACATTGACTAAAAAGGTCTTGTTAATAGTCTTATTAACGTCATTTTCGGAATTCCAAAAAAATACAAACAAAACTATTGAAGCAATAAATAAAACCGAAGTCAATAATCTATTCCCTATAATCTTGCATTTTTTTGTTTTATACAGAATACCTACATAGAAAAATAATGCATAGTATAACATTCTTGATATTTCAAAATAACGAGTTGTAAATAACCCACTGACTATTGAAAGAACCGCCAATATTAACAAAACAATAAAACAATTCATTGAATCAAGTTTTTTCCATGAAAAAAAGAGATAGAAAAACATCAGTAAATACAGATACCAAAAAGGAGAAATTGGAATTATCGGAATCATTAATACATCTTTAATATTTATAACATCGCTTGTATAGCCTGAAAGGATTAATTTCAAAATGACAAAAACTATACTAAAAAAAATATATACTATGACGAGATTATAAATCTGCTTCTTTACCCTGCCAAAATCAACAGTCCCGCTTTTTCCATATGCACTTCTAAAAACGTATCCGCTAATCATCATAAAAAGAGGCATATGGAAGGCATAAATCACGTTAAAAACCGTATAAAAAAACCAACGATAATCAGGTTGGGTATTTGCAGTTAAATTACCGTCAGCAACATGACCCATAACAACACAAAGAATTGCAAAGCCTTTTAACGCATCAATATAGGCTATTCGTTTGTGAGATGTGACATTTAATGAATTTTCGGGGGGTAGAGTTAAGTTATTTTTTTTCATTTTTCTCTCTCCAAAATTAAAAGATAATTTAGTCATACAGCTCAATATAACATATAAAAGATAAGATGTCAATAGATAATTTTACTTTTTTATAATAACTCACTATTGATTTTTAGGTCTGCATATTTTAAAATATACCTAAGTATTACATACCATGGAGGAAAATAAATTGTCAGACAAGGAAATTATTCTGCCTCACAACCACAGCGAAAACGGCGGACGGCTCGCTGAAGCTATGCCGTCAATAGAAACGATAAAAACCGTTGCCGATGCAATGAAACAACTTGGCGACCCAAGCAGACTCAGAATATTTTGGCTTTTATGCCACTGTGAGGAATGTGTTATTGATATTGCAGCCGCAACAGGTATGTCAAGTCCTGCCGTATCACACCACCTTAAGCTCCTCAAAAGTGCCGGACTTATAGTGGCTAATCGTAACGGAAAGGAAATGTACTACCGTGCGGCAGATACCGATATGGTACTTAAACTGCACCATACCATTGAAGAGGTAGCAAGAATATCATGTCCCGAATAGGAAATATTGTACATTGTCAATCTTTTTCTTCAACTGAATTTATTTCCGGCTTAATATGTTTTCTGTTCTTGAATATCCCCTTATTGTTATTGTACATAAACATAAGAATTGCCATTGAGGAAATCACAATGTATCCGAAAACACTGTATATATCGGGAATTTCTCCAAGGAAAATAAATCCTAAAAATGTCGCAAATATTATCTGAGAATAGTCGTATACGGATATCTCTCTTGCCGGAGCATAGCAATATGCAGCCGTTATGGAAAACTGTCCGCCTGTTGCGGAAAGTCCTGCACCGAGAAGCATAAGAAGCTGCCACCATTCCATGGGATGATAGTCGAAAATGAGAAACGGAAGCATTGTTATGCATGAAAAACCGGAGAAGAAAAATACAATAAGAGAGCCGTTTTCCCCTCTTTGCCCAAGTATTCTTACCATAGTGTATGCAAAACCTGCACACATTCCGCCGAGAAGTCCTACTGCCGAGGGTATAAATTCAATATTTTGAAATGTAGGTTTAACTATGAACAGTGTACCGATAAAGGCGATAAATACTGCCGCTCCCTGCAAAAACGTAAGTTTTTCTTTAAGAAGTACAAGCGAAAAAATGATTACAAAAAACGGCGACATTTTATTTAAAATTGAAGCATCGGCAAGTGCGATATGATCTATGGCATAAAAATTTCCTACTATACCAAGAGTGCCTATTGCCGAACGGAGAAAAAGAAATTTCAGGTTTCCTTTTTTCCATTTCAGACTGCTTTTATTTTTGAGAAGTACGCCAAGTGCAAAAAATACAGCAACAAAATTACGGAAAAAGCATTTCTGCATTGACGGAAGATCTCCGGAAAGTCGCACAAACAAATTCATAAACGCAAAGCAAAATGCCGAAATTATGATATAGAATATTGCTTTATATCGTGGTTCAAGCTTAATTTTTTTCAAATTCCTCATCCTATCATGGTATTATTTTATAATCACATTAAGGATTATAACACATTTTCAAATAAAATAGAAGATAAAAAACAAAATCCGCAGACCTTTTCTTATGGCTGCGGATTTTATCTTTAATGAGATTATTAAATGATAATTTACTTGTTTTTTGTAATTTCGGGTTCCGACCTTTTATTCGGTGATTGATTATGACACTCCCCGCACATGGCACACCCCGAACAATTACCGCCGCACAAACTTTTTCCTTTCTTTTTTGTGCGTATAAGATATATTATATCAAAAATAATTATGGCAAAAACCACAATACATATTATTATTACGGACAAATTCGAGGCTATCCATTCAAGCATTTTATTATTTCTCCTTTTGTATCAGACAACTACCACTTTTCTCTTTTTGGAGTCCGGTGCCGGTCTGAACAGCATAAAGCATATGAACGCCAAAACAAGTATTGCAAAGATAAGTCCTAAAACATTGATATTGCCTGTAAATACGGAACCGAACTGATATATCATAAGAGCTACTGCATATGCGAATACGCACTGGTAACCGACTGCAAACAATGTCCATTTTGCACTGTTCATTTCTCTCTTAATTGCTCCGATTGCCGCAAAGCACGGTGCACAAAGAAGGTTGAATGCGAGGAATGCGTAACCTGCAAGCGGTGCAAGACCGTGAAAATCAAGAACTCCGAATACACCTACAACTTCTTCCTTTGCAACAAGTCCCATTACGGTTGCAACAGCCGCAGTTGATTCTCCAAAACCGAGAGGTGCAAATATCCAACAAATCGCATTACCTATAGCGTCTATTATACTAAGACCGCCCTCATCAAATTCGGCAAAATAACCGAATGAACCGTTATTCCAACCGAAAGATGAACCGAGCCAAATAAGTACGGACGACAAAAGTATGATCGTACCTGCCTTCTTAATAAATGACCAACCACGCTCCCACATTGAGCGGAGAACATTGCTTACTGTAGGAAGATGATATGCCGGAAGTTCCATAACAAACGGTGCCGGATCTCCTGCAAACATCTTTGTTTTCTTTAACATTATACCTGAAACAATTATTGCCGCAACTCCAAGGAAATATGCACTCGGTGCTACCCACCATGCACCGCCGAAAAGTGCCGCTGTGAGAAGTGCAATAATCGGCATTTTAGCTCCGCATGGTATAAATGTTGTTGTCATGATTGTCATACGGCGGTCACGCTGACTTTCAATAGTACGTGAAGCCATAATACCCGGAACACCACAGCCCGAACCTACAAGCATCGGTATAAATGATTTACCCGAAAGACCAAAACGTCTGAACACACGGTCAAGTACGAATGCTATACGAGCCATATAACCGCATGACTCAAGAAATGCAAGGAAAAGGAATAACAGGAGCATTTGCGGTACAAATCCCAATACTGCACCAACTCCGCCTATTATACCGTCAAACACAAGACCATGAAGCCACTCCGGTGCACTTTCAAACAAAGGCTCAAGAAGTGTCGGTATACCGGGTACCCATACCCCGTAATCCGAATTTTCAGGCAATCCCTCTGCTTCATCACCCATAGCGGCATCGTACACATCTGTAAACGTATATTCTAATTTGTTTTCTTCATAATATTCAACAACAGAATCTGCATATGTTCCGTAAGCCTCGTCAAAATCTCCGAAGCTTCCCTCTTCAATGGCATCTGCAATATCCGATGCACCTATAACATCTGCTTTTACTGCCGTATCAATTTCAGACTTAAACTCATCTGTCCAGATATTATTTGCCGCATATTCGTCCATCGCACTGTCGTAATCATTTTGACCTATGCCGAAAAGATACCATCCGTCGCCGAATACACCGTCATTCGCCCAGTCGGTAAGCACAGTACCGAGCGAATCACCCCACGGCATCGGAACAGGCATCATGACTACCGAATATACAAGGAACATTATTACGACAAATATTGGTAACGCAAGAATACGGTTTGTCACCACCCTGTCTATCTTATCGGATATCGTAAGAGAACCGGCTGACTTTTTCTTGCAGTACTTTTTCATCAAAGAAGCAATATATTCGTATCTGTCATTTGTTATAATACTTTCCGCATCATCGTCAAGTTCCTTTTCCGCAGCAGCTATATCCTTTTCCATATGTTCGAGTTTCTTACTGTCTATATGGAGCTTTTCTATTACCTTTTCGTCACGCTCAAAAATCTTTATCGCATACCATCTTTGCTGTTCTTCGGGCATATCATGAAGTACAGCCTCCTCAATATGTGCTATTGCGTGTTCGACAGGACCCGAAAATGTATGCTGCGGAACAGTTTTTGAATTTTCCGCCGCATGAATTGCAGCCTCGGCAGCTTCGTTTACACCGTCACCCTTAAGAGCGGAAATTTCAACTATTTTACAACCCATAGCCTTGCCGAGTTCATCAATTTTAATTTTATCTCCGTTCTTTTTTACAACATCCATCATGTTTATTGCAATAACAACAGGTATGCCCAGTTCTGTAAGCTGTGTTGTCAAATACAAATTACGCTCAAGGTTTGTACCGTCAACAATGTTAAGTATTACATCCGGCCTTTCGTCTATAAGATAATTCCTTGCTACCACTTCCTCAAGTGTATACGGAGAAAGCGAATATATACCCGGAAGATCCGTTACTGTTACATCATTATGTTTTTTAAGTTTTCCTTCCTTTTTTTCAACCGTAACGCCGGGCCAGTTTCCAACAAACTGATTTGAACCTGTCAGTGCATTAAACAAAGTAGTCTTACCGGCATTAGGATTTCCTGCCAATGCTATTTTTATACCCATTTTTCCACCTCTGAAATTCTGCTTTATGACCGATATTATTCTATTTCTATCATTTCCGAATCGGCCTTTCGGAGAGAAAGCTCATATCCACGCACCGTTATTTCTATAGGATCTCCAAGCGGAGCAACTTTCCTTATATGGATTTCCGTACCCTTTGTTATTCCCATATCCATAATACGCCGCTTCACCGCACCTTCGCCGTGGAGCTTTACAACCTTTACGGTTTCTCCTACCTTAACCTCTCTGAGTGTTCTCATATCCCCACTCCCCTCTTTCCTTAAATCATAATTTTCTGAGCCATTTCCCTGCTTATGGCAACCCTTGAGTCCTTTACATTGACAATAACATTACCGCCGAACGTATTAACGACACTCACATCACTGCCGGCAACAAAGCCAAGATTTTCAAGATGCTTTTTTACTTCGGGCGAACCGCCTATCCTCTTTATAATCATCTTTTCACCTTTATTCGCAAAAGCTAAAGGCATCATAACAATCCCCCCTTAAATCATTGATATCCGCTAAAATCATACAGATTTCGACGGGTCAAGTTAAAGATATAAAATTAGATATCTCTAATCCTTTTATAGTTTAATACAACTAACGGCTTTTGTCAAGTAGTTAAATGATATTTTTTTAAATTTCTTGAAATTTTTATTATAATATGGTAATATAAGTTTGTGTTGGGATTGCCCATATTCCGGAAAATTAATCTAATGATACGGAGGACAGTGATATATGAAACCGGACATTAAATCAGAAAAAACAACCGAGGATTATCTTGAAGCAATGCTTGTACTGAAACAGAAAAACGGTTATATCCGCTCCATTGATGTTGCGGTACATCTTGGAGTCACAAAGCCAAGTGTGACCTATACCACCAAAAGGCTCAAGGAAAAGGGATATATCGTAATGGATAAGGATAATTATATTACAATCACCGAATCCGGTATGCAGATTGCCGAGCGGACTCTTAACCGTCACAAAACTCTTTCCGCCTTTTTTATAAGCATAGGTGTTGATGAGGAAACGGCCAAAGATGATGCCTGCAAGATCGAGCATGATATAAGTGCGGAAACATTTAACGCTTTATGCAGATATATTGATAAAAATAAGTCCGGACAATAATAAGTATATTCTCTGCTCATAAAAAACTTTACCGATATTTTTATTTTATCGATGGTTTTTGAGCTGTTGTTAATTGCTTGCTTTCATTACATCAATACATAAAGAAATGTCGGTCATTCTCTCAGCGGAATAACCGACATTTCTTTTATGTATTGTTTAATATCTCTTGATTTTCTTTGACGGGGTTTTTTCAAACTCTGTTTCACGAACAACAAGGCGGAAGATTTTCTTATATAAAGGCACCGTCAGATTATACTCATCTATGATCTTCTGGAGCTCTGCCTGCAAATCCTTGACCTTCTTTTTCTTGGCGTATTCATAATCCGGGAAAATTTCCGCAGCTATAACGCCCTCCGATTCACGGACAAGTACCTCCTGTACAAGGCGATTTTCGCTCAGTCTGTTCTCTATTTCCTCGGGTGATACGTTTTCTCCGTTTTTAGTTATGATCAGGTTTTTCTTTCTTCCCGTCAGGAATAAATAACCGTCATCATCAACATATCCGAGGTCGCCTGTTCTGAGCCAGCCGTCAACAAGCGTTTCCTTTGTTTCCTCCGGCATTTTATAATACCCCAGCATAACGCTTGAACCGCGAACCCAGATTTCCTCATCAACCACCTTAGCTTCACAGTTGGGCATAATATGTCCGACAGAATCTCTTTTTATTTTTTCAAAAAGATTCGTACTTATAACGGGCGAACATTCTGTCATACCGTAGCCCTGAAGTATTGTTATATCAAATTTCTTAAATAAATCAAGATAAGCCGGATTTAGGTATGCACCACCACTGCAAATTGTATGGAACTGCTTTCCGAAAACCTGACTCTTTATGATGGCCGCCGGAAGCTTGGGGCCGTCCTCAAGTTTTTTGGCAATAGTTTCAATCATAAGCGGAACCATGAGTATCATATTCGGCTTGAAAAGCTTAATATTCTTTACAACACGCAAAAGCGAATCATTTATACAGATTATACTTCCAAGCGACAGTGCCTTGAGTATGTCCATACTAAGACAGTATGCATGGTGTATAGGAAGTACGGAAAGTATAACAGTTCTCGGCGGAATATGCATATCAAGACAGGTTGCATTTTCCGCAAGATTTCTCTGTGTCAGCATAACACCCTTGCTCTTTCCCGTTGTTCCGGATGTAAACATAATCGTACACAGCTTATCGGGATCGGGCTGAAAATCGCAGCTTCCCCTATGCTCCTCAAGCAGCTTACACAGTGAAAGTTCATTATCACTGCTTTCTTCTGCCTGCATGGAGATGAGATACTTAAGCTTCGGGCATTTTTCCTTTACAACAGCTTTTACATCTTCACGCATATCATCAACAACAAACGTTGTAACATCAGCACGATCTATAAGTTCACACATTTCCTCAACCGGCAGTGATACATCAAGCGGAACAGCAACACTTCCGCCGTTCACTATTCCGAAATATGTAATAAGCCACTGATATGATGTAGATCCTGTTAGGGCTATATGGTTGCCTGTTTCGCCCAATGCATCAAGAACACACGAAAAGCTTTCGCTGTCATTTTTAAGATCGGTATATGATTTCGTGCCTATCTCATTCTTCTTTATCTTGTACCTTACGGCATCCTCGGAGCCAAATTCATTTGCAGAATTTACAATAATTTCTCTGATTGTAGAAACCATAGCCGCAGACATAACTACATACCTCCTTAATTTTCATCAATCAAGCTCTGTATGTAATCCACAGCTTCACCTACAGTACGGATATTAATAACCTGCTGCTGGTCTATCTCAATATCAAATTCATCCTCGACCTCTCCGAGCATACTTACAAAGTCAAAAGAGGTAAAGCCCATATCCTCCATAAAACGTGTGTCATTTGTAATTGTTTCAGGATCAACCTCAACATAATTACATATTATAGAAACCAATTTATCAAATAATTCCATATCGCAGACCTCCATTAGATAAGTTTTATTATATCACTGATCGACATATCGGGATTCTCGGTTCCCTTAAACATTATCTTGCAAAGATAATAATACATAAACTCCAGCTTTTCTCTTGATACCGCATCAACCTGATGTTCAAAGTTAAAATCAAGTCCGTTATCATCCGGGCGGTGCATTACAGTAAGGTACATGGCCTGAGTTGTCGCTCCGTTCGCATACCATTTTGTTTTGTACTTGATATCGCCCAGTCTGTCAAGACCTTTTTCTTTAAGCGTCATAGGCTGATATGTAAGCGACATAGGCTCATATGTATGACCGGGCTGATTATTGTATAATTTGCCTCTGTATGCAAAATATTCAACGGGATCATAGCTTGCGTGCTTAAACATTTCACTCTGAAGGTCACGGATCTGATATATCCCCTCAATAAAGCTCTTATTTTCGGGAATCTGCATTCTGAACGGGAATGAGTGTATTCTTGTTCCGCCGGATTTCTTCTCCTTCAGAGTAGCTCTTCTCGCAATAGCAGTATTGACGGATACGTCCTCAGTATTATTCATCTTATGGAAATATGTATAAAGTCCCATAAGCAACAGACAGGTAAGAGAAATATGATACTTTTCACAGAATTTCATAAGCCTTGTTGTAGGCTCCTCCTCAAGGTGGAAAATATCAAGTGCTGAATCAACACGTCTTGAAGCATTGATTGCTGTTCTGATATTCGGATTTCCCGTTCTCTGAATTTCCTCATCAAGCTTTCTTCTTCCGTCGATACCGTTATATATAGGCTCGGATGATTCAATAAGCTTATGAAAAAATTCCTCATCCCGTGCTTTTGCCTTGCTGCCCGCTTCATAAGCAAGATCCTTTTGAAGCTGCTCGATATATGATGCCATTTCCTTAGGATAGTCTATCTCCTCAAATACGTAGCTGCAATAGATCTGAATAACGTCACTGAGGAACATTATTAACGACTGTGCATCCATTGTGAGGTGGTCAACAAGCATATACACACCGCTGCATCCGTCAGAAGTCTTTATCATAACGATCCTGTTCATCGGTGAATCCCAACGCTCAAACGGGATACGAGTCCACTCCTCCATTATCTCGGCTGCTTCCTCCATAGACTTGTCGGAAAAATCAACAAACTCTATGTCACGTTCCTCTTTGTCAACAACATACTGATACCATGTACCGTCCTTATCCTTTGTAAAACGCAGACGCATACATTCATGTCTGTCATAGCCCTCATAAATACATTTCTTAAGAAGTTCAAAGTCTATCTCGGTTTGTATAGTCAGGCTCGTTCCGATATTGACAACCTCTTTTTTGGGACAGAAATCCAGATAATAGCAATGGAATTTCTGTGCGACTGTAAGCGGATATACTTTATATCCATATCTTGTTTTCATCGTATTTTAACTCCTTTTATAAATTTATCCAGATATTTTTCATAGGTATCCGGATCCTTGTAATAACTTTCTGCATGACTCGCCCCTTTCACTATCAATTTATCCTTCGGTGAAGCACAATTTTCGTAAATCTCATTGCACATATAGCACGGAACAAAGAAATCTGCGTCACCGTGAATAAACAATATGGGTACCTTCGCCTTTTTTACCTCTCTTGCCGCATTACATTCATCCATACCATAGCCGGCTTTCTTTTTGTTTACATAATCAGCTACCGGTATGATTGGGAACGCAGGCATATGGTACATAGTGTGCAAAACATGAGTAAACACATACTTAGGTGATGTAAATCCGCAGTCGGATATAATACCCTTTACCTGCTTCGGAAGCTCCAGTCCGCTCATCATAAGAACGGTCGCTCCACCCATGGAGGTTCCGTGAAGTAATATATCAACGTCCTCTCCACAGCGGTTTATTATATATTTCAGCCAACCGAGACCGTCTATCCTGTCAAGGCAGCCGAAACCGATATACTCTCCCTCACTCTCACCATGGGCTCTTTCGTCCACAAGAAGCATACTGAATCCCTTTTTCAGATAATAGCCGGACAAAGCAATATAGTCGCTCATACAACTGCTTGTGTAGCCGTGAAAGCATATGACAACTTTTTTCTCATCACCTACAGGAAAATAGACTCCGTGAAGCCTCAGACCATCCTCCGAACGAATCTGAACATCCTCATGCGGCTGAGCAAGCATATATTTCTTTCTTTCATCAATAAAGGGAAAATACTGCTCCCAGTCCGTACCTGACATTTTTATCGTTCTTTCGGTTTTGGCCTTGTTTCTCTTCATGGTTCTGCGATAAAAATACGCACATACGAAAGCCATTATAACTGCAAGTAAAACTACAAGACCTGCTGCACCGACCACAATCCAATATACTAATTCCATTTCCTTACTTCCTTTTGTATGAACAAATTATGTCAATAATTATCCTCTGTTCTCAACAATTTCCTTGAAGCGAAGAGCCTTATCCAAATCCCCCTCAACACCAAGCTTATTGTCGGTAAATGCCTGCACGGGGTCAAGCTTACCGTTTGCAATTTCATTCAGAACTTCAGCTGTACAAATAAAAACGGCATCCCTGTCAAAATACTCGTACGGCTCAATATAAAGCTTGCCATCCTTTACCTCAACATAAAAGATACCTTCCCCATCGCCGACAATATTGAACTGAAAAGCAAGATGCTCAGTTATATCGCTGACATCGGCATACATAAATTTTCCTTTGATTTCCGAAAACATTTCCGCATAAGTCATAATTTTACCTCCAAAGACCTGACCGGTCTGAATTTCTATAAAGATAAAATACCACTTTTTCCATATTTAGTCAATAGAATTTGGATATTTTTTTCGTATATTTAATTTATTTTTGAAAATTTTGTATATTTTAACATATTTCGGTCGAAAAAATATCCGAAATGAAATAAAGAAAAATGCCGCAAACTTATTTACGAACACTGTCGGAATATGTTATAATTGTAGATGCAAAAAAAAAGTCGGGGAGGCTGAAATTATGGGAAAGCTTATAAGCGAGTTCAAGGAATTTATTATGAGAGGAAACGTTATGGATCTTGCTGTCGGTGTTATCATCGGCGGAGCATTCGGCTCCATTGTTACCTCACTGTGCGATGATGTCATCATGCCGGGAGTGCAGTATATTATCGGTACTGTTGCCGGAGTTGATGATATTGAGCAAATGACGGCGGTTTTGAATATAGGTCCTATAAAACTCGGACAGTTCGTATCCGCAATTATCAATTTCCTTATTATGGCACTTATCATTTTTCTTATGGTCAAAGCAGTAAACAAGCTTATGTCAATTCCTAAGAAGCTCAGGCATCAGGAGGAAGAGGCTCCTACAACAAAGGAGTGTCCTTTCTGTAAGAGTGAAATTGCTATTGAGGCTACCCGCTGTCCGCATTGTACTTCAATGCTTGAAATTGCGGAAGAAGCCCTTGCAGAAGGTGAAACAGCAGCAGCGAAATAAGCTACAGCTTGAAATCATCAGCGGTAAACTCAGGTATGGCAGGTGTTGCCCTCGGCTCCCGTTTCAGCGGGTCGTAGGCATACCTGCCGCATACTTTTCCGACAAAACGGGAATTGCGGCGGCATACCGCTTGACCGTTTGCATTTTTTTGATAGTAAAGACAGTATTCACAGTCGGGTGTAATGTTTTTTCCGAATAATTTTTTTAGTGACATTTTTTACTCTCCTCAGAATTTAATATAAACATTATAGCATTATACAAAAGGATATGCAAATCATTCGTGCGGTAACGTGAAAGGAAAAATATAATGATATGTAAAGTATATGAGCTTAACAAACTGAAAACATATAAATACATCGTTGTATTATCGGAATACAACGGTAAAATGCTGTTAAGCAGACACCGTGACAGAATTACATGGGAAACACAGGGAGGACATATTGAGCAGGGAGAATCACCTCTTGAAGCGGCAAGGCGAGAGCTTTACGAGGAATCCGGAGCAACGGAATACGAAATAAATCCCCTTTGCGATTA
>CANQAJ010000051.1 GCA_947589365.1 uncultured Clostridia bacterium
GTGGTGAGGTGGGGAGATTGAAAAATAGTGATGTTTTTATGATAACGGCACGGACAGAAGATGTTGAAATAAATAAAAATGAACTTGCTCAACGATTGAATGTAAAACGCGGATACACAAATAATACTATCGAATCCTGTAAAAATTCGCTGATGAAAATAATAAGCTATAAATGTGCATATATCCGTACCTCTGTCGATATGAGCAGGGAAAATATATGCGATTTCGGTTTTATGCGTATAAACAGCAAAAACCTTTATAAAAACCTATCCGGCTGTGGTGAAGCCTTTGTTATGGCTCTGACAGCCGGGATGGCTGTTGACAGGGAACTTGCAAAGCTTAAAATAACCTCGCAGGCCGAATACTTTATAACCGATGCTATAGCTTCTGCGGCAATTGACTCTTTTTGCGATTATGCGTCCGGAATTATGAAGAACGGACTTGACTGTGCCGTTAGGTTCAGCCCCGGATACGGCGATCTTTCTCTCACATTTCAGAAACCGTTGCTTGAAAGGCTGAATGCACAGTCACTTTTGGGAATAAGCCTTAGTCCGTCATATCTGATGACACCGATGAAATCTATAACTGCAATAATGGGGATAAAAAATGAAGAGCATACTTGAATTAATGAAAGAAAGAAGAATATATTTTGACGGCGGGACAGGAACTGTTCTCCAGGAAATGGGACTTCCTGCCGGTCAGTCGCCCGAACTTTGGAATATTACCGACCCGGAAAAAATCATTTCACTGCATAACAGGTATTTTGATGCGGGAGCAAACATCGTCAAAACAAATACCTTTGGTCTTAACCGTGATAAATTTGATAATTACGCTGAGCTTATCAGGGCAGGAATAAAATGTGCCAAAACAGCCGCCGAGGGCAGGCAAGATGCGTATGTAGCCTTCGATATGGGACCTACGGGACAACTTCTTGAACCTTTGGGACAGATGAAATTTGAAGAAGCCGTATCCGTTTTTTCGGATAACATAAAGATTGCTTCACAGTGCGGTGTTGATCTTATACTGATAGAAACAATGAATGACAGCTACGAAACAAAAGCGGCTGTAACAGCGGCAAAGGAAAACTGTGATTTGCCGATATTCGTAACCAATGTATATGATGAAAGCGGTAAGCTTATGACAGGGGCAAACCCGGCGGCTATGATTGCAATGCTTGAGGGACTCGGAGTGGATGCCCTCGGAATGAATTGCTCTCTCGGTCCGGATATAATGCTTAAAATAATCGGGGAGTTTGAAAAATATTCCTCACTTCCTGTTATAGTTAATCCGAATGCCGGACTTCCCGAGGTACATGACGGGAAAACCGTATACAATATCGGAGCGGATGAATTTTCGGATTATATGGTGAAAATCGCACAGGGCGGAGGAATAATTCTCGGGGGCTGCTGCGGAACAACACCCGATTTCATAAAAAAAACAATAGAAAAAACAAAAGCACTTCCGTATAAAGTACCCCATAAAAAAGATTACACCTGTGTGTCATCTTATACCCATGCCGTTTTTGTCGATAAGGAGCCGATTCTTATAGGCGAACGCATAAACCCCACAGGCAAACCAAAGCTTAAGGAGGCACTCCGCAGCGGAAATCTTAATTATATTCTGAACGAGGGCATAAAGCAGACAGACGCCGGAGCACATATTCTTGATGTAAATGTAGGTCTGCCCGAAATTGACGAAACAAAAATGATGCTGGAATGCATTGCTGCACTTCAAGCCGTAACGGATTTGCCTCTGCAAATAGATTCAACGAATTTTGATACACTCGAAAAGGCAATGAGGATCTATAACGGCAAGCCTCTTGTAAATTCCGTAAACGGTACAGAGGAGAGCATGAGCCGTGTATTTCCGTCAGTACAGAAATACGGAGGTGCTGTTATAGCACTTACCATTGATGAAAAGGGAATACCGGATACGGCACGGGGAAGAGCTGATATTGCGAAAAAGATAATTGAACGTGCAAGTGAATACGGTATAGATAAAAAGGACATAATAGTTGACCCTCTTGCACTTACGATATCATCAAACCCCGAAAGTGCCGTGGTTACGCTTGAATCAATAAGGCTGATACGGACGCTCGGTGTAAAAACAAGTCTTGGTATCTCCAATATTTCTTTCGGTCTGCCGCAAAGGGATATCATTACCTCAACCTTTTACTCCAATGCTCTGCAATGCGGTCTTAACTGTGCAATAATGAATCCTTTTTCTCCCGATATGATGAACGTATATCATGCATACCGTGCCCTTAATATGCTTGACAGCGGTTGTGTTGATTATATTGAATATGCATCCGCCGATAAGGGAACCGCTGCAAAACAAACTGAAACAAAATCGGAGGAAACACTTCATTCAAGCATCGTCAGAGGGCTTAAGGACATTGCGGTAATTCAGACGGAAAAGCTTCTGAAAGATACAGAGCCGCTTGATATTATAAATAATCATATAATTCCGGCACTGAATGAAATAGGAACGGCATTTGAACAGAAAAAAGCTTATCTTCCTCAGCTTCTTATGAGTGCTGATGCGGCAACGGCGGCTTTTGATTCGGTCAAGAAAAAAATCCCGTCCGAGCAATCCGATAAAAGCAAGGCGATAGTTCTTGCAACCGTTAAAGGCGATATACACGATATAGGAAAAAATATAGTAAAGGTGCTTATGGAAAGCTACGGCTTTACTGTATATGACCTCGGCAGGGATGTACCGCCGGAAGTGATAAGGGATTGTGCTGTGGAGCATGATTGTAAGCTTGTCGGATTGAGTGCACTTATGACGACAACCGTTCCATCTATGGCGGAAACAATAAAGCTGCTCAATGAAACCGACAGAAGCATAAAGGTAATGGTCGGAGGAGCCGTGCTTAATCAGGAATACGCCGATATGATAGGTGCTGACTTTTACGGGGCCGATGCAATGGACAGTGTCCGTTATGCGGAAAAATTTTATAGCGAATAACAAAAGACGGTTTAATGCTTGTGATATTATTCTGCTTTTGTAAATTATCATTTTAAGCCCGGTTTATTCATAAACATTAACAACAAGAAATCCAAAGGTATGTGGGAGAGTTAATGTTTATGAAGAAAATAATTTTTTCGTCACCGTTTCATGGAAAAAGATACCTGAGATTGCCGGAAATCCGAAAAAACCTGCTGTTTATATTCTTTGTACTTACGCTTTTTGCGGGCATAACGGTAGGTGCACTTTGCGGCAGGGCGGCAGATAAACAGCTTATGGAAAATCTTGATATAATTTTTCTGACGAATTTCAAGGTAAGATGCTCACAGGGCATACTTGATTCCTTTGTTGCCTCCTTTGCTTCCGCATTCATATTTATTCTGGTTATTTTTTTATTGGGTCTTTCCGTCTGGGGAGGTTTTATAGCCGCCGCTGTACCGTTTATAAAGGGCTACGGATACGGTCTTGCCACAGGGTATCTTTACAGTACCTACGGTCTGACAGGAATACTGTATAATTTACTGATAATACTGCCGGGTGCCTTTTTATGCTCCGCCGTAATAGCGGCGGCAGCACAGGAGGCTTTTCGTAATTCAATAAAGATCATATCGGTTTTCAGAAAAACCGCCGTGAGTGATGATCCCCATATTCAAATGAAGAAATATCTTCTTTCAATGCTGTGGCTGCTGTTTCTTTCGGCGGTATCTTCAGCAGTTGATATGCTTTTTTCTCTTATGTTTTCGTGGCTGTTCAGTTTTTAGAAAATATGCGGCAGTCAAAATAATTCAGGAAGTGTATGTATATGGAAAAAAATAAGGTTAAAAATAAAAAATATACATTATCGGATTTTTTAGGAGGATATTTTGAAAATATCGGCAAGATGACAATTGTCAATATGCTGTTCTGCATTCCTCTTGCATTTTATATCGGAATAATGTTCCTGCTCAACTGTTTTGGTATTAATAATATCTTTGTCCTGTTACTGGCAATTCCGTTTTTATCCCCTTTTTCCGCCGGATTATTTTATGTCAGCAGAAAAATAACAATGGATGAGGAGCTAAAACCTGTCAAGGACTTTATAAAGGGTATAAAGGAAAATGTCCTTTATTTTCTTATAAATTCGGTGATCGTTTACATTGTCACCGCCGGTCTTTTTATTACGTTTTCATTTTACGTGACAGGACTTAGTGATTCCATGATGACAGCGTCATTTGTGATGACTGTATTTTTTACACTTTTCTTTCTCTTTTTTGAAAACAGTCTTCTTTCAATGATTGTTACGGTTGATTTGAAGTTAGGGGATATAATCAAAAATTCGGTATTGCTTGTACTGAAAGGTCTGGGAGGACATATAAAAACCATTCTTTCATTTGCATTTTTGTTTATGATTATTTATTCCCTGTTTATGTTTACACGAAATATTTATTTTATTGCGGTGTTTATGTCGGTTATAATACTTTTGTTTTTGCCGATAATGTGTTCGTATATCATTGTATTCAATTCATATAAAACGTTGAAAAGACATATAATCGAACCGTTTATCGAAGAACAGAACAAGCAAAACAAAATTTCGGAAGATACGGACCCTTTAGAAGAATTATATGCGGCAGATATTGAAAAGCTTGAAGCACTTTCCAAAGGTGATGAGAATGAATTTGTCTTTTTGAACGGTAAAATGATTAAACGTAAAGCCATTATAAATATGCTTGATAAGTATAAATCGGAGAAAGAATAGCCCCGGTTTCGTGATTGTTAATAGTATTGCGGGAGGTTTTTATCAGGTTGGTTTTAGCCGCATAAAAACCTCTTTCTTCTTTGAAAAATTGTATGTTTGAATAAAATTATAAAAATTTCGGTATTATACCTGTGCATAATTAAATACAGACTTGATATTATAGGGGAATTTTGCATAAAAGTTATTTGAATAATACGGAATAAGATAAAAAATTACCAAAAGATTTTTAAGTTTTTTTAACTTGAATTTTTATTGTTTTTATATAAAAATTAAATGTGGCAGAAAAGTAAAAAATGATATTGACAAGTTTTTAACAATCCTATATAATATTATTGTATTGGAGCAGAATAAAGGTCACAGTACAATATATCAACGGAGGAATAATAACTATGGCTAATAATAACGAAGTCGATGTTAAAACAACACCGGGCGGTCTTGTTGAAGACCTTGAAAGCTTTAATAAAAAGCTTGCAGAGGTAAGAGAAGCTCAGAAGATTTTTGCAGCCTATACACAGGAACAGGTTGATAAAATATTTAAGGCTGCCGCAATCGCAGCAAATCAGGCTCGTATTCCGCTGGCGGTTATGGCTGTTGAGGAAACAGGCATGGGCGTAAAGGAAGATAAGATTATTAAAAATCACTATGCTTCCGAGTATATATACAACACATATAAAAACACAAAAACCTGCGGCGTAATAGAATACGATCCCGCTTTCGGACTTAAAAAGATAGCAGAGCCTATCGGAGTTATCGGTGCCGTTATCCCTACAACAAACCCGACCTCTACCGCTATATTCAAGACCCTTATCTGTCTTAAGACAAGAAACGGTATTATCATAAGCCCGCATCCCCGTGCTAAGAAATCTACCATTGCCGCAGCTAAGGTGGTTCTTGATGCGGCTGTAAAAGCAGGAGCACCGGAGGGAATAATCGGTTGGATAGATGTACCGTCACTTGAACTTACCAACGAACTTATGCGAAATTCCGATACCATTCTTGCAACAGGCGGTCCCGGAATGGTTAAGGCTGCATATTCATCAGGCAAACCTGCCCTCGGTGTAGGTGCCGGAAATACTCCTGTTATTATTGACAGCACAGCGGATATCAAGGTTGCGGTAAGCTCAATAATTCACTCAAAAACCTTTGATAACGGTATGATCTGTGCTTCCGAGCAGAGCGTAACGGTTCTTTCGGATATATATGATGAGGTTAAAAAGGAATTTGCCGCAAGAGGCTGCTACTTCCTTAAACCGGATGAGCTTGATAAGGTAAGAAAAACAATTATAATAAACGGTTCGCTCAATGCTAAAATTGTCGGACAGAAGGCTCACACCATAGCACAGCTTGCCGGTGTTCAGGTTCCCGAGGAAACAAAAATTCTTATCGGTGAAGTGGAATCGGTCGATATAAGCGAAGAATTTGCACATGAGAAGCTTTCTCCCGTACTTGCTATGTATAAGGCTGAAACCTTTGACGAGGCTCTTCAGAAGGCTGCACAGCTTGTTGCTGACGGCGGATACGGACATACTTCTTCACTTTATATTCATCCGTCACAGCAGGAAAAAATTGAAAAGCATTACAATGCTATGAAAACCTGCCGTATCCTTATAAATACTCCGTCCTCACACGGCGGTATCGGAGATTTGTATAACTTCAAGCTTGACCCGTCGCTCACGCTCGGCTGCGGTTCATGGGGAGGAAACTCGGTATCGGAAAATGTCGGTGTTAAACACCTCCTTAATATAAAGAGTGTTGCGGAACGCAGAGAAAATATGCTTTGGTTCAGAACACCTCAGAAGGTATATTTCAAAAAGGGTTGTATGCCGGTAGCACTTGACGAGCTTGGCTCAGTAATGGGCAAGAAAAAGGCATTTATTGTAACCGATGAATTTCTTTATAAGAACGGCTATGTTAAGCCTATCGAAGATAAGCTTGACGAACTCGGAATACAGCATACCGCTTTCTATAATGTTCAGCCCGACCCGACACTTGCTTCCGCAAAGGAAGGTGCAGAGGCAATGCGTCTTTTCGAGCCTGATACAATAATCGCACTCGGCGGCGGTTCCGCAATGGATGCGGGTAAGATAATGTGGGTACTTTATGAGCATCCCGAGGCAGACTTCCTTGATATGGCTATGCGTTTCATGGATATCCGCAAGAGAATATATACATTCCCGAAAATGGGCGAAAAGGCTTATTTTATTGCAATCCCGACTTCCTCCGGCACAGGCTCCGAGGTAACACCGTTTGCCGTTATCACAGACGAGCAGACAGGAATAAAATATCCGCTTGCAGATTATGAGCTTATGCCGAATATGGCGATTATAGATGCAGACAATATGATGAATCAGCCGAAAGGTCTTACAAGTGCTTCGGGTATAGACGCTCTTACACACGCTCTTGAGGCTTATGCATCAATTATGGCTACTCCTTATACGGACGGTCTTGCACTTCAGGCTATGAAGACGATATTTGAATATCTCCCGTCCGCTTACGAGAACGGTGCGAATGACCCCATTGCACGTGAGAAAATGGCTGATGCTTCTACAATGGCAGGTATGGCTTTTGCCAATGCATTCCTCGGTGTATGTCATTCGATGGCACATAAGCTCGGTGCATATCACCATATTCCGCACGGTATCGCAAATGCACTTCTTATTTCTTATGTTCTCAGATATAATGCCGTTCCCGTTCCTCCTAAGATGGGTACATTCTCGCAGTATGCTTATCCGCATACCCTCGAAAGATATGTAGAATGTGCTAATTTCTGCGGTGTATACGGTAAGGATGATAACGAAACACTTGAACTCTTTATTCAAAAGATCGAGCAGCTCAAAGAGAAATGCGGTGTTAAGAAAACTATCGCGGATTACGGTGTAAAGGAAGAGGATTTCCTTGCAACACTCGATGAAATGGTTGTTAATGCGTTTGATGACCAGTGTACGGGAGCAAACCCGAGATATCCGCTCTTTGATGAGATTAAGGAAATTTATCTGAAGGCATACTACGGCAAATAATTAAAAATACAGGGTTCTGTCATGACAATATGTACAGGTTGTGGCAGAGCCTTTATTCTTATAAAATACGAAAGGTGTGAAATAATGCTTTGGTTCAGAGTACCCGAAAAGATATATTTTAAAAAAGGCTGTATGGAACTTGCACTTGACGAATTAAAAGCCGTATATAATAAGAAGAGGGCATTTATTGTTACGGATTCGGAACTGTATAAAAACGGTTATACCAATGAGCTTGAAAAAAAGCTTAAATCTATAGGAATACAAAGTACGGTTTTCAGTAACATCCGCCCTGTCATTACATTGAGCTGTATTGAAGAGGGCGTAAAAGCCATGAAGCTGTTCGATACCGATACAGTGATTGCTTTAGGTACCGATAAGGCTATAAATACGGCTAAATTAATGCGTGTTTTTTATGAAAAACCGGATACTGACCTTGCGTTTTTAAATGAACATTACCACAGTATCAGAAATACCGAGGAAATTTTTTCCCACGAAAATCGAAAGACTCAGTTTGTTGTTATACCTGTTTTATACGGTAACGGCTCCGAGGTGATGCCGTATGCGGAGGTTATAGATAACAATAATAACTATTGTCCTATTGCAAACTACAGTCTTATGCCGGATATGTGCATTATAGATTCGGATTATTATAACGGTCTTCCCGAAAAAATCGGATATGCCCCGGGATTCAATCAGCTTGCCCATGCACTGTTTGCATACAGTTCATCATTTTCCTCCGAATATACAAACAGCTTTGCAATTCAGGCGATAAAGAATATTTTTGAGTATCTTCCTTCTGTTTATCGGAACGGTCAGCGGAATATTATTGCGGAAGAAAAGATTTCCGAAGCATCCGCCATGGCAGGAATAGCCGCCGCAAATACCGAAATGAGCATATGTTCCGTTATATCAAATGCATTATCCGAGCTTTTTAATATTGACAGTAATGTGGCTTGTGCGATCATTTTACCCCGTATTATAAATTCAGATATTATTAAAAGTGAAATGATCCGCAAAAAGTTTTCCGAGCTTGCGAAAATTATCGGAATGAATGATGCGGACGGACTTGTATCGGGAATTGAAAAGCTCAAGGATAAATGCGGTTTTCAGGAAAGAATTTCCAAACTCAAAGAGGAAAACGAAAGAGCCTTTATATTTATGGATGAACACGTTTTTCAAGATTATACAGTTCGTCCCGAATAAGCTTATGAATAATGATTTTATTAAATGTTCTCTGTGTCCGAGAAATTGTAATGCAGCAAGAAGGGCAGAAAGCGGGAACGGTTTTTGTAAAATGGGGTATCTCCCGAAAATAGCGAGGGTTGCTCCACATATGTGGGAAGAACCCTGTATAAGCGGAAAAAACGGCTCGGGAACTATATTTTTCTCGGGCTGTGTGCTTTCGTGCGTGTTCTGTCAGAACCAAAAAATCAGCTCATACGGTTACGGGAAAACTGTGACCGTTTCCGAGCTTATTGACTGTATCAAAAAACTTGAGGATATGGGAGTGCATAATATAAACCTTGTAAGTCCCACACCGTATGTTGACAGTATTATTGAGGCTTTGTCCGCATATAAGCCGTCAATACCCGTTGTTTATAATACAGGGGGATATGAGAAAGCAGAAACACTTAAAAGACTTGAGGGTATGGTTGACATATATCTTCCCGACCTTAAATATATACGCTGTGAACTGTCGGAAAAATATTCGGGTGCAATCAATTACTTTGAATATGCTTCAAAAGCGATAGAAGAAATGGTACGACAAACGGGAAAGCCTGTTTTTGATGATAACGGAATTATGCTGAGAGGAACTATTGTAAGGCATCTGATATTGCCGGGCAATACAAAAAATTCCATTGAGGTTATAAAATACCTCGATGAAGCTTTCGGGGATAAAATACTCATAAGTCTTATGGGGCAGTATATTCCTGTGGCAAATGCCGGGAATTATCCGGAAATAAACCGATGTATCACAAGACGCGAATATAATAAAGTTCTGGGTGTGCTGGGGGGAACATCACTTGACGGTTTTGCACAGGAGCTTGATTCCGCAAGTGAAAGTTATATACCCGATTTCAATATTGATAATTTATAATACCCGTTTTGTTATTCCTTTACCTGTATATATGATTTTTCACAGATATTTTCCTCTACCTCGTAGCTTACGGTAAGACAGTACATATTATCTTTTTCTTCAAATTTACTCTTTTTTGAAATTACGGTACGTCGGTCACTGTACAGCATAAACATTTCATACAGCTTAAGCCTGTTGTCAAGAAGCTTCTTTGCATTATCACTGCTGAGTGTAAGCTTTTTTGTTTCGTACCTCTGCCATTTTTCTTCCGTTATACTTACGGGCAGAGCATTACCGAAAAGTGTGGGCTTAAGCTTACTCTCTTTTTTATAATATTCTCCGCTCGGATTCCCGCAGAGTGTTACGGGAAGGCTTATTCCGAAAAAACTGAATTCCCTCTTATATACATATTCATCCAAAGTGATGGCTTTGCTATATTCCTTTGGCACACTGAGAGTAACCGTGCGTGAAGTTTTTGCATATACCGTTCCCTCACTGTCCGCCATAACATTTGTACCGTCATTATATTCCATAATTCCGCTTACAAGAAGCTGACCCTTTCTGACTCCTTCACCTATTTCAACAACAGCGGTACCGTTATGGACATTTATTTTTGTAATAGTACCGTCAGCAGTCGATTTGAGATTGCTGACGGTTTTTTTATTTTTATTATCATCTCTATCATTTTCCGCACTGATTTTCGGACTTAATTCCACAACTGCATTTGTTCCGAATATGTTTATACTGACCCAGCTTATCCTTTCATCGTTTAATTTCATTTTTCTTTTTATATTATCAATACTGTCGGAATCATACCGTACACCCTCATAAAATCCAAGCTCCCTGAGCTGATTTCTTATTTCATATTCATTTAACTCAGGCGGGACATTAACCTCAATGTTCCATATGAAGCCCGATAACCAACACGAAAGTGCAGCACCTATAATAAGTCCCGCAAGAAGTCCGAGCCTGCTCTTATAGATCCTGCATAAGTAGGGAAGACCATGCTCTTTTTCAATTATTAATTCGCTTTCGGTTTTTCCGGCAAAAAGTGCGACTGTATTTTTATCGGCAATTTTAGCCGCAGCATGAAGTTCCTCTTTTTCCCCCCTCATATTCCACAGATTCAATCCGTTTCGCACGGCAAGATTAAGAAATCTTTCGGGGAATTTACCCCTGATTTCAAAATCAAAATATCCGAATATCCAGCGTAATAATTTTACAATTAACATTTTGCCCCTCACATTATATACTCAATAGATGTAATAAAGCCTGCAATCACAAGACTAAATTCGTTCATACACCTGATATGCAGCCCTCTGCCGGAAAATGCTACTATATATTTCCCCGTATTTATTTTTATTGAATTTTCGTTGTATTCAACAATTCCTCGGCTTCCTTCAAAAATGACCTCTTTGTTGCCGCATATATTCATGTATACACCGCTAATTTTGTCCATAAGTATATTACCCTGAGCCGGTGTCCGTTTTTGCTGCCTTTTCATTATATCACCCCGTTTACTCTTTCAAATTTTATGCGGAAGTAAATATAAAAATTACATCGGCATATATATTTAGGGGTGATGATATGTTTGGAGCTTCAAAAATAAAAAAAACAGTACCTTTCTTTCTTTCATTTTGTTTTATATCTATACTTTTAATTTTTCCGTCATATTGCGTTGAGGGTGTTTTAAAAGGACTTGAAAACACCTGCCGCATACTTATACCGTCGTTATTTCCGTATATGGTACTTTCGTCCTTTATAATGCGTTCGGGTGCGGATAAATATATAGGAAAAATATTAGCTTCCGTTACAAAGGTATTATTCAATCTTCCCCCGGTATGCTCTTCCGCAATAATATTGAGCCTTATAGGAGGATTTCCCGTTGGTGCAAAATGCGTACAGCTTCTGTATAGCGGTAAAAAGATAACTCCCGAGCAGGCACAAAGAATGATGCTGTTTTGTGTATGCTCGGGTCCTGCCTTTCTTATAACGGCTATAGGAACTGTGATGCTTCACAATATTGAAGCCGGAATAATATTATATATTACGCAGATTTTTTCATGCATTATTATCGGCATATGTACCGGAATATACAGCCGTATAAAAAATAAAAATTCCGGCATTAAAAATACCGACGAAAATACTGTCAAAATAAAATCATCATCTGTAACAGCAATATTGGAAGCCTCATCTGACGGTGCCGAATCTGTTATGTCAATGACTGCACTTGTAGTAATTTTTTCTCTTTTGCTTAATGTTTACAGTAAATCGGGAGCGGCGGATATGCTTACATCTCTTTTTTGTGCCGCAGGTATGCAGACAAGTCAATCGGAAATAATAATACCGATAATATCCGAGGTGACAATGGCGTGTAATGAAATAAGAAATCTGTCATTGCCCGTATGGTATTTTTCATTGGCAACAGGCTTTGGCGGTATATGCGTTCATATGCAGATTTTCGGCATATTGCGTGATGTTCCGATAAAAAGGGGAATATATATATTATTCAGGCTGATAAATGCGGTAATTTCAACATTGGCGGCTTATGCGGTATTTAAGCTTTATTCCCCGACAACTGAAGTTTTTTCGGTTTTGGGCGGTGCTGAAGCAGAAACATCGGCGACAACCCTTATAGGAAGTGCCGCACTGATAGTAATGTGTGCTGTTTTTCTTTTAAGTCTGCGAAAAAAGGAATTGACCCGCAGATTTTTCTGAATTTGTCAAGCAGTGATAGGAGGAATTTTATGTGCGGAATAGCAGGTTGGTATGATAAAAGTTTAAATATGAGAGAGGCTGATGATATTCTCCGTGAAATGTCTGTCAGTATGAAAAGGAGAGGCCCTGATGACAGCGGTATATTCATAGAAAATCCTGTATCGCTAATTCACAGGCGGCTTGCCGTTATAGATGTTGAAAACGGAAAGCAGCCCATGACAAAGAATACAGGTGAGGACAGCTATACTATAGTCTATAACGGGGAATTATATAATACCTCGGAGTTGAGAGAGGAATTAAAGCAAAAGGGATACAGCTTCAAAACAAACAGCGACACTGAGGTGGTACTTACTTCCTATATTCATTGGGGAAAGGACTGTGTATATAAACTAAACGGAATATTTGCATTTGCGGTATGGGACGGGAAAAACCGTCAGTTGTTTCTTGCAAGGGACAGAATCGGAGTTAAGCCGCTGTTTTTCTATGAATATAATTCCGGACTGATATTTGCCTCCGAGGTTAAGACACTTCTTAAGAATCCCCTTGTTTCACCCCATGTTGATGAGCAGGGTCTTTGCGAATTATTCCTTATAGGTCCCGGAAGAACACTCGGTCAGGGGATATATAAAGGGGTAGGGGAGCTTCTGCCGGGTGAATGTGCCGTATATGACGGAAATAGTATGGTTCGGGAAAGATATTTTACCCTGAAAGCACATGAGCATGAGTCTGATACCCTTACAAGTATAAAGGAGGTACGGGAACTCCTTATCGACTCGATTGAAAGACAGCTTGTATCCGATGTACCGCTTTGCTGTTTTTTGTCGGGAGGTCTTGACTCAAGTATAATTTCTTATGTTGCCGCGGAGCATAACAGAAGAAACGGTCTTAAACCTATTGATACCTATTCGGTAGACTATACGGATAATGATAAATATTTCCGCAAAAGCCTTTTCCAGCCGACACCCGACAGTGAATTTATCGGAACAATGGTAGATTATATAGGTTCGGATCATCACAGTGTTACGATAAATAACTATGATCTTTTCAAGGCACTTACCGATGCAGTGGATGCAAGAGATTTTCCGGGTATGGTAGATGTTGATTCCTCACTCCTTTTATTCTGCGGAAAAATGAAGGAAGATTTTACGGTCGGTCTTTCGGGAGAATGTGCCGATGAGCTTTTCGGAGGATACCCGTGGTATCACAATAAGGAAATTCTCTTTGATGATAACTTTCCGTGGTCACGCTCACTTGATATAAGAAGAAGTATTCTGAGAAAGGATTTTCTTCCGAGAGGTGACGAGTACGTTCGTCAGCGTTATCTTGATACGTGCAGCAGTACGGAAAAGTTAAAAAGCGACAACAGGCTTGAGGCAAGAATGAGGGAAATGTTTTCTCTGAATTTCCATTGGTTTATGCAGACCCTTTTGGACAGGAAGGATCGTACTTCTATGTACAACGGCTTCGAGGTAAGAGTACCGTTCTGTGATTACAGAATTGTTGATTATGCATTCAATCTTCCGTGGAGCATGAAGGCTCTTAACGGCAGGGAAAAGGGAATAGTGCGTGCGGCATTCAGGGGACTTCTTCCTGACAGTATTATTGACAGAAAGAAAAGCCCGTACCCGAAGACACATAACCCGCTGTATTTTGAGTTATGTGCAAACAAGGTGCGGGAAATCCTTTCCGACAGTACATCTCCGATAAGGGATATACTTGACCCCGAGGGAGTAGAGAGTATAATTCAGAATCCCGAACAGATATCATCTCCGTGGTACGGACAGCTTATGAGAGCACCGCAGATACTTGCATATATAATCCAGCTTGATTATTGGTTCAGAAAAAACACTGTTTCAATAGTAGATTAGATATTATCAAAAAACAAACAGGCCGCCCGTCTCAGGGTGACCTGTTTCGCTTTCTATTTCTCTTACTTCCGCCTCACACCGGGCAATCCGCTCAATGCATTGCTGCCGATAAACGGCGGCGGGTTCTACAGATTAGTATATCCCATAAGACTTTCGTCTACTTCCCTTGCGGCATCTCTGCCTTCTCTTATAGCACGTACTACAAGGGATTGTCCGAGGTGCATATCACCGCATACAAATACCTTTTCCGCATTGGTCTTATGGCTTCCCTCGGGTGCGGAAACATTTCCACGGGCATTTTTATTAACACCGAAAGCCGCCGTTACATAATTCTGTGCCCCCACAAAGCCTGCGGCAATAAGCACAAGATCAGCTTTAACCGTGTATTCCGTTCCCTCAATTTCTTTCATCAATGTTCTTCCGCTTGTCGGATCCTTTTCCGGCTTAAGCTTTACAAGTACCGCACCCGTAAGCTTTCCGTCCTTATCGGATAAAAACTCTTTGACGGTCGTCTGATAAACTCTCGGATCCTTTCCGAATACACCGATCGCTTCCTCCTGACCGTAATCTGTTTTGCATACTCTCGGATATTCCGGCCACGGATTATTCTCAGCCCTTTCATCAGGCAGCTTCGGCATCATCTCAAGCTGAAGTATGCTCGCTGCTCCGTGACGTACACAAGTACCGACACAGTCATTACCGGTATCACCGCCGCCTATGACAATAACATTTTTTCCCTTTGCGGAAATGTAGGTTCCGTCCGCAAGGTCGCTGTCAAGAAGTGA
>CANQAJ010000052.1 GCA_947589365.1 uncultured Clostridia bacterium
ATATACATACCGGCTGCTGCTGTTGATGTGGAATTTCAGAGCGAGAAACCGATAGATGCCGATATTGATGAAAAAATATCCGCAATTTTTGATATGCTACCCTACCATGAAACCATTTCGGATGATTTTGAAAGTAACGACTCCCCGGAAATTGATTATACACAAAATATTGAATGTGCTGATGAAAATTTCGAAGAACAAAATATGCCGGAGAAAGAGCAGTCTTCCGAGGTAAACTTTACTCCAAAGCGAATGAGTATATTGCTTGGTAGGGATATGGATACAAACGAAAACGTATATTTATTTCCGAATGATACAGATTGTGTTATGAACAATAATATGGGTATCATAGGTACAATGGGTACGGGAAAAACGCAGTTTACAAAATCACTTATAACACAATTTTATCATAATTCATCCGATAATTATGACGGTTCTCCTGTAGGAGTGCTTATATTCGATTATAAGGGTGATTACAACGAAACCAAAAATGATTTTGTTCGTGCGACCCACGCAAGAATTATAAAACCGTATAAGATGCCATTTAATCCCCTCTCACTTAATCTAAAAAAACATAACAAAGCATTGTTGCCAATGCATACGGCTAATACATTTAAAGATACACTTTCAAAAGTATATAATTTGGGACCCAAGCAAGAAAATACACTGTTTGATTGTATGATGTCTGCCTACGAAGAACAAAAAATATATGTTGACAACGAATTAAGCTGGAAAAGACCGACTCCGACATTTGATATGGTTTATCGCCAATATGAAAAAAGCAGTGCATTTAATGATAACGATAAGTTGGCAGTGGTAATGAAAAAGCTCAAGGGATTTTCTATCTTTGCACCGGATCCTCTCAAGGCAGTTTCGCTTTCCGAATTGCTCAAGGGTGTAGTGGTTATAGATATTTCCGATTATGACGAGGATATACAGAGCCTTGTTGTTGCAATAACTCTTGATCAGTTCTATGCCCAGATGCAAACATTCGGTTCAAGCAAAACCAATGGAAAATATCGTCAGATTAAGACTATTATTTTGGTTGATGAGGCAGATAACTTTATGAAAATGGGTTTTGTATCCCTGCGTAAGATTATGAAGGAAGGTAGGGAATTCGGAGTGGGAACTATCCTGTCTACCCAAAGTCTTGCTCATTTTTGCGGCAGCGATGATGATTATTCAAAATATATTAATACATGGGTAATACATAATGTTAATGATCTGAATAGGAAAAATATTGAAGCAGTGCTGAATCAAACACAAAAAGGTATGGGGTCTGAGGATTTGCTCCGGATTGTAAAAAAATTAAGAAAGCATGAGAGCGTTGTTAAAATATCTAATAATAATCCTGTTATCATGCATGATAAGCCCTTTTGGGAATTATACAATGAGATATCGGGGGGGATTTGAAAATGAAAATAGGAATAGATTTTGGCAGTACCTATTCATTAATTTCCACGTATGACGAGATATCTGATGATATCAAAGAATTGCAGCCGGATGGTTCAACAGCCGTTACACCGTCTTATCTTAGCATTGACAGTGACGGAGAAGTGTTGTATGGAAATAATGCAAAGCGAAAGCTTATGGATGATACTTACCGCCATTTCTCCGGGTTTAAAATGATGCTTGTAGAGCAAAAAAGCGATTCTGTGGGGATACAGACTTTGCAAAAAAACGGCTATGGCGGAATCTACAGCCCAAGATATATCACGCAGCTATATCTCAGGGCGATGCTGGACGGTGTGCTTTCCGAAACGAGCAGTGCAGGACGTCTACCGGAAATTCATGAAGGGTTTGAGCAGATATATATATGTGTCCCGGAATTGTGGTCAAGAAGTATCAAAAAAATGGATGGCTGTTATGCCCTTAGGGAAATTTTGAAGGATGATCTTGGGGTTGAGAATGTCAATATTGTTATGGAGCCTGAGGCTGCAAGTGCCTATTTTGCATATAAATACGAAAAAAAAACACACAAGAAATTTAACGGGTATTTGTTTTTAATAGATTTTGGCGGCGGAACTTTGGATGTTACGCTATCAGAGGTCAGATCCGACAACAGTGGTTCAGTTGAGATAAAAAACCTATGTAGTGACGGAGCGGGTGAAAACCATGAAAACTGCTATGGTCAGACTGAATCCGGTCAGGCGGGGATGGCATATATGCAACGATTGGTACAAAATGTACTTAATGCTCACGGTGTAAATGATATAGATATTTTATCCTCTGATTTTAAAGAAACCATCGTTGATGTGGAAAATGCCTTAAAAAGTCCGAAGAACGGTAAGTCAATCAGGGATTTCTTTTCAAGATACAACGATTTTAAAGATATGGAAAGAGTGATGAATCAGGAATATACCGATGAAAGTAATCAAAATAATATATTTATGAGGTTCAAATACGGCAGGGATAAATATGTCGTTACCTTTGCACGGCTTTTTGAAACATACAAACAAGTCATAGCAACGGAATTGAATGATGTCATTGTTAATATGTGCGATATTGCGAAGGGGTTTATTAAGAAGAATCCCTGTTCGATAGAGTCGGGCATGGATAACGATTTTAAGATTGCATTGGTAGGTGGGTTCGGTTCTTTCTATTTTGTGCGGAAGCAGATAGAGTCCATTTTTAATTTTGATGAAATGAACGATATGAGAACAAAAGGGTTGACTGATAACGAAAATGAAAAGGCTATATCATTCGGTGCTGCTTTGCTGGCTGCCGGAAAGGTAAAATTGAGAAGGACGGCACCGTATTCTCTTGGCTTGCAGACCATCGATCAGCAAAGACATAGACATCTTCATTACGCAATAAAATTCCACCAAGAAATCGTGAAGGATGAGATATGTTATATACGCTGGAAAGGATCGGATATAACGGATGAATCACAGAATCCTCCGGCAGCATTCTCGGGATTACGAAGTAACATAAGTCAGTTTATTGTGGGTGATTCTCCGGATTTGAAAAAAGGACGTCCAATGTCTCTTAAGGCGGAATATCTTGAAAAATTGAAAAACCTTCCGGCACAAGGAGTATGGCGAATCGGCTTTTCTATTGACGAAAACTATATTATCACAATGCACGTTGTTCCAACTGATGCTAAAGAGAACGACAGAGGACTTGAATATAAATTATCGAATTACGAAGAAATGTTCGATTTGCAGATGTCTGTTCAGCTTACGGACGGTGAGGAAGTAGTATATGATTGATTTTAAACGATTTGAAAGAGCCAACAGTCTCCATAAAAACAGTGAATATACAATATGTGACTTTTTGCATTTTGTCAGATGTGTGATGCTTGATATCATAGATAATTGCGGGTCTATTGAGGAATGGCCGGTGGGGAATGAAGATACAGTCGGCGATTTACTGACTAACCAGTGCGATGCTCTTGGTCGGATTATGAATGTCGTACAAAAATGCCAAAAAAATTCTAATGAGAGATTGAATAAGCTCAATCTTGATATCGAAAAGATGAAGGAACAGTCAGAGCAGTACAAAGATATATGTGGTTCTGTTGCTGATATGAAAAAACAAAAGCAGGAGCTTGAACAGAAGCTGAATGAGTTAAATGAACAGAAGAAAAAGTATGATGAACTGGATGAGAAGATCAAAAAAACAAAACAGGATATCTCAAATGTGGATGGTTTTGATTTAGAAACAACAAAGGAGTTACTTGAAAAACTGGAGAGTGAGTTAAACAGAAAAACAAAAAATATTGATGAACTCAATAATAACATTAAAGATTGCCGGGAAAAGTGTGATGCTGCTAAACGTTATGAGGATAGCTTACAGCAGCAGCTTGATAAACTGAAAGCGGAATCAGAAAACACAAATAATACTTTGAATGAGCTTAAAACCGATGTGAGTAAAAAGGAACGCGAAAAAGAAGGGCTCGAGAAAAACATTTGTGTACTTAATGATGCATTCAAAGCTTTGAATGGTGAACTGGCAGTATATGGGGACGTAATTGAAGGTTGTAAAAAAGCTTTCGAGGAGGAAAAAGACCATCTTTCACAAGAAAACAGAACCAAGATAGCTGATGTGGAAAAACTCACACAGGATGTTTTGGAACTTCGAGAGACACATAAGACTCTACGGGATAAAGCAGAGCAGTTGGAAAAGGATAAGAGTCAGTTGGAAAAGAGCGTAGAAACAGTCAAGGCTCTGGTGGAGTTGCTGAATTGCTCAACAGATGAATATACGAACAGAATAGAGGGGTATTCGGTTAATCTAAGGTTTACTAAGAGTGAACTGTCTGAAACATATAGTGATTTGCTTGCCGATGTAGAATCAATTGGAAAAGAAATAGGACAACTGTATGTCTCTATCAAAAAGAAATCAGAGCAAAAGGATAGGCTTGTTATAAAGTTGGAAGCACTCAGAAAAAATGATGATTCAATTCAGGCAGCGATAGATTCCCTGCAAAACTCAGAAGAAGATTTTTGTTCCAAAGTAGAGGACTATATACGAATACTTAATGAAACCCAAGAAAGGCTGTCGGAGCAATGTGGTAAAAAGCATACGGAAGCTGTATCTATGTGCCAAAAGGTTCAGAAATTGCAAGATGAGGTAGAAATACTTGATAATGAAGTTCATTGCAGTGAGGTCAAGGCTGAAGAATTGAAAAATGCAAAGAAGAATATTCTTGAAACTTCAGATCGTATCAACAAAATTATCAGTGGTCTTGACGGAGATATGTCGGAATTGGAAGAAATATTCCAGGGGCTTGACAGCAGAAAGACAGAACATATGCAAAAGGCAGAAAGTAAACTGGAAGAAGATTACCAAAGGCTGAATGACGAATATAACCGGTTTTATTACGGCACTCTTAAAATATTGCTCGACAATAACAGAAAAGTAAACGAAAAGATAAAAAATGAAAATGAGGAATTGCAGACTGCTCAAAATACAAACAACGACCTGCAGGAGAAGTTGGATAAGTTGAATAATGAGGTTAGCCGGCTTGCAGTTAAAAATGAAGATCTTCGGGATGATATTAACCGAAAAAATACTAATCTTTCCCGAGTTAAACAGGAGTATGATAAGTTATATCATGAGAACGGGACGATTAATGATAATATTGCAAGTCTGACAGCACGAAACGAACAGTTGGAAAAGAAATTGATACCTGAGGCAAATAAGTTTCTTGAAAGCTGTAGATCAATTACGGATTCTCACGAGAAAACCGTTCGGGAAAAGGCAGCGGAACTATGCAAGCTGATAGAGCAGCTTAATGTGGACCTTATGCGGGAAATGTCTTCATTTAACAAAAAAGTAACCGACGAACTTAAAAAGCTGACAAATATCAGAAAAGAGTATGAGGAAAAAATCAGCCGTATATCCGAATATGATGATGAAATTAAAGAAAAGCAGGCACAAATCTGCGAGCTGGAAGAGAAAAATGATAAGGAACAGCGTGAAGGTGCAATACAGCAGCTTAATGATAAAATCAACAAATTAAAAGAAGATATTGAAGCTAGAAAAGATGAGATAAAGTGTCTTGAAAAATCAATTAAAGAACTAACTGAAGAATATAATGGATTTAAGTCTAAGAAAGATGAGTTAGATAAGCAGAACCAATCTTTCACTGCTAAAAGAGATGCTCTGAAAAGTGAGTGCAGGGATATTGAAGAACTTTTGGGAGATAATTTCTTAAATAAGCTGAACAAAATTGAAAAAAGACTTAATTTACTCAAACCGCTTAGTGATAACTTGTCAAAAATGATGGGGTATATTTCAGAAATTTCGGATAAAGAGTATATTATTCCGGAACAACAACGAGTGAATATATATAATTGTGCATTGAATGATTTGAATGATGTTTTTACAGAAATACGAAAATGTTTTAAAAAAGCATCAGGTGAACTGTCTGATCTGATGAAATTAGAGGAGGAATAATTATGAGCAGTATTAAAAAATGTATGGTGTGTGGGTATCAATATGACGGGGATCGGCATCCGATATGTCCGGTATGTAAATTTCAGGAAATAAATATTCTTGGAGATTATGAGAAAGGACTTAAAGAACTGCAACCGACTATTTTACAGAAAAAACAGGAATTTGCAAACAGACTGCAAATCGGTATAAAAATGTTTCAATATGAGCTTGACGGTACAAAGTTAGTTGACAAGGGAGAATCAGTAGTGTTTTTTGACGCTGTCACAACAGATGATAAAGTGCATTGGCTTGATGATCATTTGGAAACAGTCAGCACCTTGGATGTTCTGGATGCGGAAGTATATGTGCGGCTGGATGACAAAACCTATTTATTGAAGTTAAAAACAAATAATATGAAAAATGCGGATTACATACAGGTGGGTATAGCTGTTGATATTGATTTTTGTATACGAATGGTTGTGAAGGATGAGTCTGATAATCTGACACAATCTGAAAAGGTGTATATATTTAATGGGAGCTGAACATGGTGAGGCATAGTTACAATTATAACTTACCGGAATTTTCCTGTGATAATTGGCTGCAAATTGTATTTGCGGATAAAGATGATTATTATTACACAGATAGCTTGCTGCGTCTTGAACTTAATCAGTATTTATGGCTGTCACTTCGTCAGAATTATGATGCCGTATGGTTTGTTACGGTAGAAAGGTCGAGGAAAACGGTGAAGGTACGGCATTATAAGGACAGCGTCAATGACCTTAGATTTGCCCAAGTAAGAACTTTTTATGGAGCAATAAAAAAAGCTTTTGATTGGATCATGGAACAATTGAATCAAAAGGATGAAAGGAAAAGACAAGCTTTCGTGTTAGATCGGGATTCTTTCAAAATCTTATTTGAAAACAGGAAGTTGAACAATGAGAATAAAAACAGACTCAAAAATAATACACTGATTCTGCTGCTGCCGCCATCGGTGGATAAAACTAAAGAACTTCTGCTTGGAAGTCGGGCTTTTGATAATCTTGATGCCAAGTTTGTAATAAATAATCTGCGAGAAAGCCAAGCGGAAAACAAGGATATTTATCTTAGCCTGCACAATATGTGCCAGGATGTATGCCTGTTCCTGAATGAATTTACAACAGATAGAATGAAACGGATGTTGTATTATTCACTTATGAGACATACTGAAAGAGAGGTTGATTCCAAAACGTTGGAATGTATGGCAGCTTATTTAACCGAGTATCTCAACAACAGATGTCTTCAGTGGAGTGAAGAAGATAGTTTTTTTGGCTCGGCAGATGTGTTTAGGTATAAAGATATTGAACAACTGCTGGATACTGAAGAGGTGTGGAATACACTTGAGCAACGTGTGTGTAAGATACTTAGCACCTGTGAAGGTGATGTCAGAAAGGCATTAAAGCAATATATGGAGTGTAAGAATATCAGCTATGGTAGGAAATGTATCTATATGAAACCATCGACATCGAATCCTATAATGTCTTATTATCGGGATTTGGATCCGTATGATAAAAATATTTCTATGTCATCCATACCGGAGGATTTGCGGAAGATTGTGTTGGAAGCTTATGAAGAAATTTATCAGCTTGCCTATACTACCGTCAACTGTCGAGAAAATACAGAAAAGACAGAATGTGAAAAGACACTTAATGATTTGCTAAGTCAGCTTAACAAGTATCAACGTGAACCGGAGATATATTTCCGTTATTTGCTTTGTATAGGTAAATGTATGAGTTGGATTTATGAAAGTAGTGACGAACAATTGCAAAGTCGTACGGATCTGCTGAAAGAATATATTGAAGTTATTCTTGATGTATTTGCAAGAATGCCTAACTGGGATGACGTTAAGCGTCAGAGAATCAGAGAAAGGGTTAAGCAACTTGACGAGTGTGTATGGGTACTGAAATGCGGTATGGATGAAATTAGCAAAAAAATCAAAGAATGTGGAAGATTGATATCAGGAAGCCTTAGAAGCATAGATTCTTATGATACGATTAATAGAGAATGGTTGAGATCATGAATATGGTCTGTACATAATAAAATAATGGTGCATATGACCTGCAAAGAGTATTTTTTGTCGGAATAGTATGTTCAGTGCAGAGAGGAGGATGGAAGCAGTGGCTGAAAAGAAACAGACAAGAAAAAATGCATGGATCACTCGGCTTAACAATACTAACGACAGTGTGCAGAATATGAATGAAGCCTTACAGGATAACGAAGATAAGCCGGATGTACTCAGTTATTATACAACCAGTGAAGATATTGTGGAAATTCTCTATAATATTAATTGGGAAGGAAGCTTACTCTCCCGGGAATATATTGAAAAAAAACAACTCAAGGTGTCTATAGAGACGCTTACAAAGCACCTGGAAGAGAAAAAGATACCGGATAGTGATCCGAATGTACAGAAGATTAATCATTATATGATGAAGCTGGCATATCTGTTTGCCAGAGCAGTACGAAGCGGCTCCGAACTTGCAGCAATGGCAGCAAGGGCAGGTATGATGAATTCACTCGAAATATGCAGCGAACTGTTCGAGATACAAAGAGTGTTCCCGAAAACATTTGATCGATATATGGAGAGTTGCGACAAGTATCTGAACTGTTATGTTTTATATACCGATGTTTGCAGTCAGGTTGATGCAATCCGGGATATTATAACGGAATATAAGAATGCATTGGATAAGAAACAAATTCAGTATAATCAAACATTGGCTGATGTTTCTAAAAATATCAAAACAGATGAGGATTTGAAGAATGAGTTGATTAAATTCAAGGATCAGACATATAACCAGACCTCTGATATGTGGTCAAGAGAACTGCATGAGCTTTTTCAGAAAATTGTCAGCCTGAGTATACAACGGTTCAACATTAAGTATGAAACTTTCCTGTTGGAATCGGAAGAGAAAAAATACCATAAGAATTCTGCTATCTTGGAACAACTTCGCACTACACTGAATTTAAAAAAACCGAGTCCGGTGGTGGATATTATGGAGAATATGGAAATGGTCTATAGGGATGTGCTGGATAAATCCAGAAAATCCGAGCAGGAATATACACATATGTTGGAAACAATGGAACAGCTCAGCGAGGAAATGAGGTAAATTTTCGGTTGATATTATGAACAACCGGTTGAATTTGAAAAGTTAATTTGTTTTTTGGAAGGAGATTACTGAAAATGGGATTAAAAAAATCAAGATTATCCGGAAATTCTATGGCACCGTCAAAAACCAATAAACTGAATGAGTTTTTTGATGGTATTAAATCTAAAAAGACACAGAGGAAATTAGCTGCAAAAAGAAATATCAGCAATAACAATGCGGCAAATGAGAAAAAAATACTGGATGTATTGAGTGAAATTGATTTCGGCAACAGCAACCTGGATCCGAAGGTGTTGGAACACAAAACAATTTCAACACAAAATGTTGGAGATTTGGAGCAAACCAGAAACGAAGTGATGGAAAAAATCATCAGTAATACGAAAAATTCCGGTCTGAAACTGAAGGAATTTGATTCGAAGCTGTATGAAATTGCACTGGAATATAAAAACGCCATAAGCAACGGTCATAAGAACGCTGCATTTGCTGCAAGATCCGCTCTGCATATCGGAGTTGTCCAAATCAGAAACCAACTGGCTGATATTAGAAGTGACTGGCGTCAGAATTATCTTAATGATTGTACGGTATATATGGATAAGTGGATTCAATTAATCGAAAATTGTATATCCTTGGATGCATCCATGGATTCTTATGAGAAAAGTATGAAGCAGCTTGAAACCAAACTCGCTGATTTGGAAAGAAGGAAAAGCGAATATAATGATCGGATAAAAAATGACGATAACTTACAAAGGAGATTAAATATGGTCAGGGATAAACCGGTAGGAGAAACACTTACCGATCCGGCTCTGAAAAGATTGTTTGATGATTTGGTCGACGTGAAAATTCAGGACACAATTATAAAGTTCGATTTGACGATGAACAAAATGCAGAAGCACAAACAGGTTAAGTATGCTCAGCAGGTGGAAATGCTACGCAGAAGTGTTGAAAATATGCCTATTCCGAATGACCCCTACGGTTTTCAGAAATTTAAGGATACCGTGAATAGTATGTTTAGGGAGGCAACTAAAGTTGAAAATGAGTATGCTGAATTTTTGCAGCTGATTTTTGATGTTGATGGAAGAGTCAATCAAATGGCTCATTCTCAGGCGGCAAAGATGGAGAATCAGATGATGCAGGATCAGATAATTAAGTTTGTTGAAGGTGCCAATTCTATGAGTGAAAGCGATTATGATAAAATGTCAACAAAAGAACTTCGGGAGAGGCTGGGTCTCAAGGTAGAAGAGGAACAGAAAGAAGAAAGTCGGAATGAGGACGCGGAGACCGAAGATGAAACTGAAGAAAATCTGAATTAATAGTCAGGAGGTTATGAATTATGGCTATGAGTGATGTAAAGAATAAGTTATCCGAAATACAAAATTTTATCCAAAAAATGACGAAGGATCGCAGTTATAGAAAGGCAAATAAATTTATGGAGTGGAAAAATAAATATTCCTCTGAAATTGTCAAATGTGCAGGAGAGCTTGAAGTCTGCAGGCAATCGCTTTCGGTAATTATTACTGATGTTGCAAAAAATATTCGTTTGGGCATTTCAGAGGCAAGGGATGTAAGTCTTCAGGAAATGGAACTTGAAAACGCAACGATAGGTTATCTTTCCGTAGATGATGCTGCATTTGCATTGCAGTCCGTTGAGAACTATGATGCGATAAACAGTGTTTTTGAAATGATAAATATGGCAACAAAAAGATTGTATGGCGGCAGCCCTAAGGCAAATCAGAGAACTCTTTTTCGACATCCCGAGCGTGATGATTTTAAAAAACAGATGGAAGAAGATGAAGTACAGGCTTCAAGAGTGGCAATATACAGGGAAATTAAGGATGATTTGATTACCACGGGTCGTATTGAAGAATGTATGAAAAAATACCGTCAGAATAAGAGAAAGCAGCAGGAGGTCAGGAGGGTATCCGGTAAAACTGCGGAAGAATATGATGCACCTGAGTCCCCTGCCGTACCGCAGACTGTTTCAGAGGATGATGTGTCAGCAAGACGTGCTAAAATTGATATGGATAAGAATATGGCATTTAATAGTGCTCCGCCTGAAATATAAATGGAGGTGTTTTTGTTGAGTAGATTTGAAGATAAGACCGTTGAAATCAGGCGGTGGGAAATCAAGGCCAATGATGAATTTCGTTTGAATAAAAGGCATACTGAAAAAGAATGGAATTATCTGCTTAAAGCCGCAGAATGCTGTAGAGAAGTTTCTGATATGTGCCGCGGATATCCCGATTTACAAAAAGTCTGGATGATGAAGTCAGAGTATTTTGAAAAAAAGGCAGATCAGTCACGATTGGTGCTGGATGAAGAAAAAAAGACTTCGACTGAAAAATCTGACACTGGACCGAAAGAGACGAAACGAACGGAAGAAAAAATTCAGTATACCGAAAGGGCGGAACGGCCGGAAGAGGATACCGGCGGTTTTACCTCAAGAAACGCATCCAAGGAAGTACCGCTTGAGATGATAAAGGGATGGTATCAGGAAAAGCCTGATCACGGTCTGGATGAAGTAGTGGGAATGGATGATCTCAAAGAAGAAGTACGGAAAGTAATATTGGATAGTATAGGTTGGGAAAAGCTTGAGAAGAAATATAAAATGCCAATCTTGAAATCCTATATGTTCTACGGACCTTTTGGTACGGGTAAGACATATTTTGTAGAAGGTCTGGCAAAGGAACTTATGGACAGAGGATTCAAGTTTCTTAAGCTTGACGGAACGGATCTGCACGGAAAATATGTGGGTAGCGGCGAAAAGGCTTTGAAGGCGGCTTTTCAGGAAGCTATCGACTGTGCCCCGAGTTTGTTGTTTTTTGATGAATTTGATAATGTCTGTGTTCAAAGAGACAGCAAAACAATAGAAGGACATGAAAAAAGGCTTACTAATGAGTTTATACAGGCATTTAACGATTTGAAATCTTCCAATAAAATGGTTATATTTATGGCTGCTACAAACTACCCTGACAAAATAGACGGTGCGATGTTGTCCAGAATTTTGTCGTTTTTCCTTATTCCTTTGCCGTCAGAAGAGATGAGAGAGAAGTACTTTGAAAATAACCTGAGAACTATTGTGTTGGAAGAAGGTGTCAGCTATAGTTATATGGCTGATCTTACGGATAATTACAGTGTACGTGATCTTGATAAGATTGCCATAGCTATGAAAACCGAACTGTTTGATACTGCAAAATCACAATTCGGCATAAGAGATGAAAATGGTGTTTTTATTCTTGAGGAATCGGTGAAAAGAGTAGATGAAGCATTGTCAACAGGTAAGGTCAGACTGACTAAAGAACTTTTTGACAGAATTCTTGAAAAGAATCCGCCTGAGAAAAAAGACGACATTCTTGCATCTTTGAGGGCGTTTGAGGCAAAACAATAAATATGCCTATATGTCATATCTGAAAAATAATATTGTTTTTTGACCGGAAAATAAAACTATTATTATATACAGATATCGTATATCAATACCCCTGTTGTTTCGAAATGCAGCAGGGGAAGTATTTTAACAAAAAAAGCGGTGATATTTTGGATACAAAAGTGTATAAAGATATACTGAATGAAAATGTGAAGTTTATTTTAAAAAAATCAGAACTTGAGCGTAAAAAGCTTATGGATAAGGCAAAATTCCTTTTTGGGGACGGATTTCTTTGGAACAGTATCGTGAAAAAAATTGTTTCTCAAATATCTATATCCTGTGGCGGAATGGTTTTCGCCGGTCCGGAGGGCTGTGGCAAACATTCTGCGGCTGCGGTGGCTATCAGTGAATTTATAAACATAGTAAATAACCCGGATAATGTCGGTTTTTTATACTTAACAGGTAGCGATTTTAATTTTAACGAGCAAATTGTTGATGCGGACACTAAATATCGCTCGGAGCTTAAAGATGAGGATTATTGCTATGATATTATACATTTACATATTGAAAGTTTGATTAATGGGATATTAGATGAATTCGGAGATGTGTTCAACGATAAATTTATTGTTGTAATGTTAGATGATATTCAAAAAAGCGAATACTGTGAATTGATATGTAAATGGGTAGCGTATAATTATAATATTATGCGTTTGGCTTACTTTGAGGGATCGAAGGAATATCCAAGAATGTTTGTATTTATCTTGACAAATGATCTGTCAGAGATACCGCATTTTTTGCGTGAAGAACTGATTCTGCATAAGATGGATCTTCCCGATGAAAGCGAGAGAAAGTTGTTTATATCAAATTATTGTAAATTTAAGGTATATTCGTTAGACGAGAAAATCATGGATGTTTTAATAAATGAATCGGCAAATCTAAATTACATGGAGATAAAGGATCTTGTTGATGCACTTTCAGGTATTAAAACAACCGATGAAAATGTTGTGAAAAAAATGGTCAAAACCATGCTTTTACGTCCGATGAAGAACATTGGTGTTCCTGTTGTAAATTCGGGAGCCGGGGATTCTGTCGCATTATTGACAGCAGTGAATGAAATGATGGATAAAAAGTTTGCGGAAAATCAGCCGCATCAATTGATTTTGAATAACATTCCGGATGGCATGGACAGTGATATGCAGGGATTTGCCGGAGAAAAACCTGATCCTGAAAAAATCAAAGAAGATGCAAAAAAGAAAACTTGGAGTGTTTGTTTTAAGAGTATAGGGTTGGATTTTGACGAGATAGTAAATCAATCATAAGCTAAAGTAAAACATACTAAGGTGGACTATATAAGAACCGGAGGAAGAAATATGAGTGATCTCGCAGAAAGGCTGAAGAAAATCAGAAACTTTGAGAAAAAAGCAGGTAAAACATTTTTCTCACAAAAAAACATAGCATACAAGAACTGGAATATCTCAGGAAAGCAGCCGATTGTTATAGGGATATGGGTATTGCTTATGCTCAGATGAGTTTGGCATTTTTTAATAGATATAATTTTATTGAAAAAAAGTTTCGTTCTGTCGAATCGGCTTTGGACAGGGAAAATAAACCTGTGAAAATACCAACCGATGTGTTAGAGGCAGCTTTAGAAATGTGTGGTATTATAGCAACCCATAAAAATAACTTAACGCTTGACGAGAGTAGTATAATAAAAGCGAGGAGATGGTAATATGCTTAGCACAGAAGTACGTGAACTAATGGTAAAGGCATACGAAAAAAGTCATAATGCAACAGAAGTAGCAAGAAATTTCTCTGTCAGCAGAACAACAGTATATGAACATGTAAGACAAATGAGAGAAACAGGTTCAGTAGCAGTTCGTACAAGTGAACGAGGTCGTAAACCTATTCTTACACAAAAAAATCTGGATGATATAAAAAATGTTATAATTCAACAACCTGATATAACCATTCATGAAATAAAAGAAAAGTTAAATCTGCCTGTGAGCGAAGAAAATATTCGAGAAAAAGTGATTCAAATGGGATTTGTTTACAAAAAGAAATCTTTACACGCATCAGAGCGTGACCGCTCCCGATGTGAGAGAAAAAAGACAAGCATGGACTGAAACCATATCAAAATATTCTCCCGAAAAGCTTGTGTATCTTGATGAAAGCGGCGTAAATACCAATATGACAAGAATTTACGGGCGTGCAATTGGCGGTGCAAGAGTTGTAGATAATGCACCGATAAACACTCCGTCCAATACGACTATATTATCATCAATACGACTTAACGGGGAAACTGCTTACACAACATACAGCGGAGGAACAACAGGTGATAAGTTTGTTGATTATTTGAAAACTGTCCTTATTCCAACGCTTAATAAAGGCGATGTCGTAATTATGGATAACATGCGTTCTCACCATGTCAAAGCGGTTAAAGAAGTGATTGAGGAAGCCGGTATGACTTTGCTGTATTTACCGCCATACAGTCCGGATTTTAATCCGATTGAAAAAATGTGGTCTAAAATTAAGGCGATTTTACGTAAGCTGAAAATTCGTGTTTCTACTGAACTCCCAACTGCTATTAAATCTGCCTTTTCTCTTATTACTACTGATGATTGCCACGGTTGGTTTTCCTCAATTACGG
>CANQAJ010000053.1 GCA_947589365.1 uncultured Clostridia bacterium
ATTTTTATAACTTTAATCGTAAAATTAAAAAATATACTTGAAAATCCGAAAGGATTATGTTATAATATTCAAGTCTTTGGATACCGTCACTTGTGATGGGCTTCATTGCATGGCTCGGTGCCGTACTTTGAAACGGACAGTCCTCTGCGGCTTGCCGCAAGAATGTCTATAATAACAGGAGGAATAAAAATGGACGCACTTAAGACAATCGCACAGGCTTCTGTGAAAACGGAGAAGCCGGAATTTGCAGTCGGTGACACTGTACGTGTAAGCGTAAATATCCGCGAGGGTGACAGAGAGAGAATTCAGATGTTTGAGGGAACGGTTATTGCGAAAAAAGGAAGCGGTGTTGCCGAAACCTTTACGGTTCGCCGTCTTTCATACGGTGTAGGTGTAGAAAGGGTGTTCCCTATAAACTCACCGAATGTTGTCGATGTCAAGGTTATCAGAAACGGTAAAGTTCGCAGAAGTAAGCTTTACTATCTCCGCGGCAGAGTCGGAAAAGCTGCCAAGGTTAAAGAGCAGATCAAATAATTGCCGCAAAAAGGGACTTTATTGTCCCTTTTTTGCTATCTGCTTCCGAGGTGTTTTGTTTATGAAAATGAAAGGTACCGATATTGAATATAATAATGCCCGGACGGAAGCATATGCAGAAAAGCATGGTCGTATAGGGCTGATACCTGCGGAAGACAGACGCTTTCTTGATATAGCGGACGAGCTTTCGGCATGGCGGAGCTTTTTAGGGTTTGTATATTTTATTACAGCGGCGGCTTTGGTTTTTTCCGTTATATTTTGCTTTGTTTACGGAATATATCCTGTTGAGAATATCAGTATCAATGGAAATGATGTTGCTGTTGTTGCAAATAAGACCGGGAAAAGCTTTGAAGAGGGCGATGTGGTCTTAGTTAAAATTGACAACAGATTTTATTGTGCGGAATTTTCCGGAAAAAGTGAACGACGGGGCGGGATCCTTGTTAAATCAGGAGATGAAAAGGTATTTATTTCCGATGATGAAATAGAGGGCAGAGCGGAGTTTGTGCTGTTCCCGGTGAGAAGCTTCGGAGAAGATGCAAGTGCATTGTTTACATAGACAATATGAATTTAAAACAGTAAATTGAGAGGTGTTTTAATATGTCAGATAAAAAAATAGATAAAAAAACGGATGAGGAAAACAGTGTCCGGTTGGTATTGGATGAGGAAGAACCGGATGAGGAGGAGGAAGAGATCTCAATTATAAGTATTATATTTGAGTGGGCTGACGCCATTATTATCGGTTTGATATTTGTTGTTTTTCTTATGACATTTGTTTTCAGACAGGTTACCGTTGACGGAACATCAATGACCGATACACTTCAGGACGGCGACAAGCTTATAATTTCAAATTTTATGTATAAGCCTCAATACGGTGATATCGTTGTTATAAGTCATGGTGAAGTTTATAATGAACCTATTATAAAAAGAGTTATTGCAACGGAAGGTCAGTCTTTGTCCATAAATTATGAAACAGGTGCAGTCAGTGTAGATGGAGTAATACTTGACGAGGACTATATAAAGGGAATGACGGTGGAACTCAAGCGTCCTCTTGAAATACCCGAGAAAATTCCCGAGGGGTATGTATTTGTCATGGGTGATAACCGTCAGGGTTCACTCGACAGCAGAAGTACGGATATAGGTCTTATTCCCGTTGAAAATATAATAGGAAAAGCCGAATTCAGATATTATCCCTTTAACTCTATCGGAAGCGTATATTGATGATATATGTGTAATTTGAAAATCAGGAGAAAGCTATGGAGGAAATTAAATCAATACAGTGGTTTCCGGGTCATATGACCAAAACCAAAAGAAAGATCGAATCACAGCTTAAGCTTATTGATGCCGTTGCGGTTCTGCTTGATGCAAGAATACCGTATTCAAGCTGTAATCCTGATCTGAGGAGCGTTATAAACAATAAGCCGAGACTTGTTGTTCTTAATAAATGCGATATGGCGGATCCGACACAAACAAAAAGATGGCTTGAACTTTTCAGGAAAAAGGGAATAGCCGCAATAGCTCTTGACTGTAAAACAGGCAAGGGCTTAAATGCTTTTATTCCCACAGTCAAAAATGTTCTTTCCGACAGGATACGGGCATGGAACGAGAAGGGGATGACAGGCAGAACGATAAAGGTTATGGTTGTCGGAATACCGAATGTGGGAAAGTCATCCTTCATTAACCGTATGGCAAAGCAGAACAGGGCAAAGGTCGAGGATCGTCCCGGGGTCACAAGAGGAAATCAATGGTTTACAATCGGAAAGGGATTTGATTTGCTTGATACCCCCGGAGTATTGTGGCCTAAATTTGACGATCCGGGAGTGGGAGAAAGACTTGCTTTTATCGGTTCGGTTAAGGATGATATACTTGACACGGAACAGCTCAGCGGCAGACTGCTTGAATATCTCAGGGATAATTATGCGGGGCCGCTTTGCGTGAGGTATAAGCTTGACAAAGATGATATCAAGGATTTACAGGGTTATGAAATACTTGAAATGATAGGAAGAAAAAGAGGTATGCTTATATCCGGAGGAGAGATAAACACAGAAAGAGCGGCGGCAACTGTTCTGGATGAATTCCGAAGTGCGGCTTTAGGTAAGCTTACCATTGACAAAGCGGAGGATTATCCTGATGTTAGAATTTGAAAATATGTACAGCGAACAGGGATATAAGGCAATATGCGGAGTAGACGAGGCAGGCAGGGGACCGCTTGCGGGACCTGTATTTGCTGCGGCTGTTATACTTCCCGAGGGTCTTGAAATTGAAGGTGTTACGGATTCAAAAAAGCTCACAGAAAAAAAGCGTGAGAAACTTTTTGATGTAATAAAGGAAAAGGCACTTGCATATTGTGTGGCGAGTGCAAGTGTTGAGGAAATTGAAAGTTTTAACATACTCCGGGCGGATATGCTCGCAATGAAAAGAGCGGTAGAGGGACTTGGGATACAGGCGGATTTTGCAATGATTGACGGTAATAAGACACCCGAACTTAACATTCCCTGCACGGCAATAGTAAAGGGGGATGCTAAAAGTGAGTCAATAGCGGCGGCGTCTATTCTTGCAAAGGTAAGCCGTGACAGACTTATGATTGACCTTGCAAAGAAATATCCCGAGTACGGCTTTGAAAAGCATAAGGGCTACGGAACAAAGGCACATATGGAGTCTATACTTAAATACGGTCCGTGCGAAATACACAGACTGTCGTTTTTGAAAAAGCTGCTTGGTGAGAAAAAATGAGTAAAAGGACAGCGGCACAGATCATCGGTGATATGGGAGAAAATGCTGCGGAAAAATATCTGAAAAATAAGGGGTATACCGTTGTCGGGAGAAATTACCGCTGCCGCAGCGGTGAAATAGACATAATAGCAAAGGATAATAAATATATTGTTTTTGCGGAGGTCAAGACAAGGGGTATAAATTCCCTTGAACGTCCCGGGGCATGGGTTGACAGAAAAAAGCAAAAGAAGATTATTACAGCCGCATATATGTATCTTGATGAAAATGTTACAGATCTTCAACCGAGGTTTGATGTTATTGAAGTTATATATGATAATGTTACCCGGATGATAATTTCCGTTGAGCATATTGAGGATGCATTTATGCAGGAGGGAGATTATTCGGTGTTTTGATTCGGGAAGAGTAATGCGGGCAAGTATTAAAGGATAAGTCAAATTGGTATTGACATATTTTCAACAGTAATCTTATAAAAGACTTTTTATGAATTTTTTGGAGGAATGTACTTAATATGCAGCTTTTTGATTTGCACTGTGATACGCTTTACAGAGCATATACCGAAAACAGCACACTGTTTGATGACAGCTTCGCCGTATCCTTTAATAAGACAGACGGAATATCACCGTATATACAATGCCTTGCGGTATGGATACCTGATGAATACAGAAAAGAAAAGGCATGGGAGCTTTTTTGCGGCTGCGTGAAACTGCTTGAAAAACAGCTTGAAGGCACTGATATTGCATGGTGTCGGTGTGCCGATGATATAAAAAGGGTTTATGACGAAAAAAGCAGGGGCATAATACTTACAGTTGAGGGCGGAGCCGTTCTCGGAGGAGATATTGACAGACTGCGTGAAATATATGATATGGGCGTCCGCATGATGACGCTCACATGGAACGGCAGGAATGAACTTGGCGACGGCATAGGAGAAGAGGATGACGGAGGACTTACCGGTTTCGGAAAAGAATGTATAAAGAAAATGGAAAAGCTCGGAATGATCGTTGATATTTCCCATGCCGGGGAAAAACTTTTTTGGGATGTCGCCGATATTGCAGAAAGACCCTTCATAGCATCCCATTCAAATTCACGCTCGGTGGCACCGCACAGAAGAAATCTCACGGATAAGCAGTTTCTTTGTCTGAAAGGCAGAGGGGCAGTCACAGGAATGAATTTTTGTGCGGAATTTATAGATAAAGACAAGACAAATGCGAAAATGTATGATATAATAAAGCATATCGGATATTTTCTGTCGCTCGGAGGCGAGAGATGTATTGCTGTGGGCGGAGATCTTGACGGAGCAGAGCTTCCGCAGGATATGTCCGGGATAGAGTCAATGAGTGATCTTTACGAAAGGGTCGGAGAACATTTCGGAAAAGAAACTGCCGATGCTGTATTTTTCGGCAATGCATACAGGTTTTTTACCGAAAATCTGAATTGATGCCGATTTTTCAATAAAAATAAAAGAAAGAAGGAAATGTTGATGAATTACAACAGTACGAGGGATAAGAATAAGGTTGTTTCTGCTTCGCAGGCAATAGCTCAGGGTATTTCCGAGGAGGGCGGTCTGTTTGTGCCGCAGTCACTGCCGAAATATACACCTGACGATATTATGGCACTTACACAGACGGATTACAAAGGAAGAGCAAAGAAGATATTTGCCGATTTTCTTTCGGATTTTACCGAGGAGGAAATAAATGAAAGTGTTGAGGCGGCATATACTGCGGAAAAATTCGGTTCCGAGAATCCGGCACCCATTTCATATATAGACAGCGGCGATAAGAAAATGGCTCTTCTTGAACTTTGGCACGGACCTACATCTGCGTTCAAGGATATGGCACTTCAGATACTTCCGCATCTGCTTACAAAATCTGTTAAGAAGACCTATGCGGGAAAAGAAGCGGTAATACTGGTTGCAACAAGCGGAGATACCGGTAAGGCTGCACTTGAGGGTTTCAGGGATGTTGACGGAACAAAAATAATGGTATTCTATCCCGTTGACGGTGTTTCTCCGATGCAGAAAAGACAGATGGCCACACAAAAGGGTAATAATGTAAATGTTGTAGCTATAAAGGGTAATTTTGACGATGCACAGACCGGTGTTAAGAAGATATTTACAAACCCTGAAATAAAGGATAAGCTTGCCGAAAATAATATGCTCTTTTCAAGTGCAAACTCAATCAACTGGGGCAGGCTTCTTCCGCAGGTGGTTTATTACTTCTCAGCTTATTGCGATATGGTAAATGCGGGAAAAATAAAGCTCGGAGATAAAATAAACGTTGCCGTCCCCACAGGAAACTTCGGCAATATACTTGCTTCTTTCTATGCAATGAATATGGGACTTCCGATAAACAAATTTATCTGTGCATCCAATTCAAATAATGTGCTTACAGACTTCATAAGGACAGGAACATATGATAAAAAGAGAAAGTTCTATACGACAATTTCTCCGTCAATGGATATTCTTGTTTCAAGCAATCTTGAAAGACTTCTTTATCATCTTACGGGTGAGGATGCCGATAAGGTAGCAGAGCTTATGAAATCACTCAATGAAAACGGTTCATATACCGTTGACGGTGAGCTTAAGGCGAAGCTTGACAAATATTTCTGGGGCGGCTGCTGCGATGATGAAAATACACAGAAGACAATAGGTGAGCTTTACAGGAATGACAATTACCTTTGCGATACACACACCGCCGTTGCGGTTAATGTATATAATCAATATTTTGAAGAAACGGGAGATAAGACGCCTACAGTTATAGCATCAACTGCAAGTCCGTATAAATTTGCAAAGGCTGTTCTCGGTTCCGTTACGGATGAAAAGCTTCCGGATGACGAGTTTGCCATGGTAGACGAGCTTTCCGAAAAGACAAATACTGCTATCCCTGCACCGCTTGCGGCACTTAAGAATGCAAAGGAGCGTTTTTCCTTTGAATGTGAAGTTGATGAGATGCCGGAAACGGTTCTTAAAAGCCTTTCGATAAGCTGAGTATGGCTGTATATGCAATAGCCGATCTGCATCTTTCGCTCGGAACGGATAAGCCGATGGATGTCTTTGAGGGATGGGATAACTATACGGAAAGAATACGGAGGAATTGGCAGAAGCTTATAACTGCCGATGATACCGTTGTAATAGCCGGGGATATTTCCTGGGCAATGGATATAAAGAATACCTATAATGATTTTGACTTTATAAATAAGCTTAACGGCAAAAAGATAATTCTTAAGGGTAATCATGATTATTGGTGGACGACAAAATCAAAAATGGATAAATACCTTGCCGAAAACGGCTTTGATACTATATCCGTCCTCCATAATAATTATTATGTTGCGGACGGACTTGCTCTTTGCGGTTCAAGGGGCTGGTTTTATGATGTCGGGACCGATGCCGATATGAAGGTTCTGATGCGTGAGACAGGCAGGCTCAGGATGTCAATAGAGCCGGCGGTAAAGGCGGGTTACAGTCCTATAGTTTTCCTGCATTATCCGCCGATATATAATAATATGGAATGTAAGGAAATAACCGCTGTGCTTAAGGAATATAATATAGAGAAATGCTTCTATGGACATATACACGGCAGGAATGCTGCCAAAAGAGCATTTACAGGTGAATATGACGGTATCAGATATGAACTTATCGCCTGCGACAGACTCGGCTTTATGCCGCTTGCAGTACTTTAAAAACAGATACTGTGTCAGATTATGGTACATTTTATATTTTGTCCGTAATTTATGCTTGACTATCGGACATTGCTATATTATAATTAAAGCAGTTTGCCTTATTGATTGCGGCTTTGCCGCCCGGGACGGTTATACCGTTGGACGCCTTAGGGCAAACACAGGGCTTCGGCTCAAAAAATAAAGGAGCGTATGCTCCGCTTTGGAGGAAAATAAAATGACACTTAAATCATCAAACAAGGTTGAAACAAATCGTTACGAGCTCGTTATTGAGATTGACGGAGAAACCTTTATGAAAGCGGTAGAGGCTGTGTATAAAAGACAGGCCAAGAATATAACTCTTCCCGGCTTCCGTAAGGGTAAGGCTCCGAGAAGACTTATCGAAAAGGAATACGGCGAGGGTGTTTTCTATGAGGACGCTATAAAGGATCTTTATCCCGCAGCCATAGTTGAAGCTTCCGAGGAGGCAGGTCTGGAGATAGTAAGGGATCACGTTGACCTTGATGTTGAGAAGGCAGATAAGGACGGTCTTGTACTCAAAGCTGTTATTACGGTTGAACCGGAGGTTTCCATAAAGGATTATAAGGGAATAGAATATACTCCCGCTTCACTTGAGGTAACGGATGAGGATATAGACGAGGAAATCAAAAATGTTCAGAAGAGAAACGGTCGTCTTGTAACAGTAGAGGACAGAGCAGCAGAAAATGATGACATCACGGTTATAGACTTCAAGGGCTTCCTTGACGGTGAGGCTTTCGAGGGCGGTTCTGCCGAAAATTACAGTCTGACACTCGGCAGCGGTGCATTTATACCCGGATTTGAGGAGCAGATAATAGGTCATAAGGCAGGGGAGGAATTTACCATTGATGTTACGTTCCCCGAGGACTATCAGGCAGAGGAACTCAAGGGTAAGGCCGTACAGTTTGAAATAAAGCTGCATGAGGTAAAAACACATGAGCTTCCCGAGCTTGACGATGAATTTGTTAAGGATGTCAGCGAATTTGACACCGTTGACGAATATAAGGCGGATCTCAGAACAAAGCTTGAGGAAAAACGTAAGACTGAGGCTGAGAACAGTAAAGAGGCTCAGATTGCCGAAAAGCTCAGCGAGCTTCTTGAAGCTGAGATTCCCGAGGCTATGTTTGAAAACCGTATAGACGGAATAGTAGATGAATTTTCGATGAATTTGCGTTCACAAGGTCTTGATATCAATACCTATATGCAGTATACGGGTCTTACGGAGGAAAGACTTCGTGACACATACCGTGACAGAGCTGAGTCGCAGGTAAAAGTAGGACTTGCACTCAGAAAAATTGCGGATCTTGAAAATCTTAAAGCAAGTGAAGAGGATATAGAGAATAAATATAATGAACTTGCTGAAAGCTATAAGGTAGATGTTTCAAGAGTAAAAGCTGCATTTGCTGCTAAGGATATAGTAAAGGATATCGAGGCAGAAAGAGCTATGAATTTTGTTAAGGAAAATGCTGTCGAGAAGACAGATGAATGAGTATTTTCCCGAATTGAATAAAATATAATTTTATTGTTAAATATAGTTAATGAGACGGAGGTAATTGGTATGGCATTGGTACCTTATGTAATTGAGCAGACAAACAGAGGCGAGCGTTCGTATGATATCTATTCAAGACTTCTTAATGACAGAATTATTATGCTTACCGAGGAGGTAAACAATGTAACTGCAAGTCTTGTTGTTGCACAGCTTCTGTTCCTTGAGGGACAGGATTCGACAAAGGATATAAGCCTTTATATAAACAGTCCCGGCGGATCCGTAACGGACGGTATGGCCATATATGATACTATGCAGTATATTAAATGCGACGTATCAACGATATGTATGGGTATGGCTGCAAGTATGGGTGCATTCCTTTTAGCGGCAGGTGCAAAGGGAAAGCGTTTTGCTCTTCCGAACAGTGATATAATGATTCACCAGCCCAGCGGCGGTGCTCAGGGTCAGGCAACCGATATTATGATTCATGCGGATCATATTATACAGACAAAGAAAAAGCTAAACACTATTCTTTCGGAAAATACGGGGCAGCCGTATGACGTTATAGCAAGAGATACCGAGCGTGACAACTTCATGACAGCTCAGCAGGCTCTTGATTACGGTCTTATTGATAAGGTAATTACACAACGATAAGGAGTTGCACAAATGGCAAATAAGGACGATGGCAAAAGAAGCGTGACCTGTTCCTTCTGCGGAAAACCGCAGGAGCTTGTCGGACGTATCATACAGGGTGCAGGTGCATATATTTGCGATGAATGTGTGCTTCTCTGTAATGATATACTCAAAGGTAACGGAGATCCGGACGAGGATGAAAGCTTTTTCCCCGACTTCAGTGCACTTCCCAAACCTATGGAGATAAAGGCACTGCTTGACGAATATGTTATCGGTCAGGATGAAGCAAAGATATCGCTCGCCGTATCCGTATACAATCATTACAAAAGAATTAACTATCACGAAGAGGACGATGTTGCTCTTAATAAGAGTAATATACTTTTGCTCGGTCCGTCAGGTGTGGGTAAGACACTTCTTGCACAGACACTTGCGAGGATTCTTGATGTGCCGTTTGCCATTGCAGACGCTACAACACTTACCGAAGCAGGTTATGTAGGTGAGGATGTTGAAAACATCCTTCTTCGTCTTATTCAGGCTGCGGATTACGATATAGGCAGGGCGGAGCGTGGAATTATCTATGTTGATGAAATAGATAAAATTGCACGAAAGTCCGAGAACCCGTCGATAACCCGTGATGTAAGCGGTGAGGGTGTTCAGCAGGCACTGCTTAAAATACTTGAGGGAACGATTTCTAATGTTCCGCCCACAGGAGGAAGAAAGCACCCGCAGCAGGAGTTTATACAGATTGACACGTCCAATATTCTGTTTATATGCGGAGGGGCGTTTGACGGTCTTGAAAAGACTGTTGAAAGGCGTCTCGGTTCGTCCTCGCTCGGTTTCAATGCTGAGATAAAAACCAAAACCGAGCTTGATACAACAAGCTGGATGCAGGAGGTTATTCCGCAGGATCTTGTCAAGTTCGGACTTATTCCCGAGCTTGTCGGCAGACTGCCCGTTGTTACCGCACTTAACGGTCTTGACGAAAATGCTCTTGTGCGTATTTTGGAGGAACCCAAGGATTCCCTTGTAAAGCAGTATACAAAGCTCTTTGCGATGGATAATGTGAGTCTTGTGTTTGAGGATGGAGCCCTTCTTGAAATTGCAAGGAAGGCAATAGAACGTCATACGGGAGCAAGAGGACTCCGTTCCATAATGGAGGAGCTTCTCAAAAATCTGATGTATGAGGCTCCGTCCGATGAAACGATATCCAAAATAATTATAACCGCTGAGGCTGCAAGGGGCGAAGGAGAGCCGGTTGTCGAGCGTGCAAAGGCAAAACGCAGAACACACAAAGCCACATCTGCAAAATCAACAAGACAGAAAGCAAAGCGTGACCCGGCTTAATTATAATGGTGTTAAAAGCCGTTACAATGCAGTGTGGGACATCAGTAATGTTGCTGAATAAAAACAAAAATCAAGAGTATCCATACAAACGTTACAGAAGGCGTTTTGCGGATGCTCTTTTTTGTTCCGGCAGGGGGAGGTTTTATGAAATTTACAACTGTTCTCATGGATGCGGATAATACCATATTCGATTTTCCTTTATGTGAATATAATGCTTTAAAAAATACATTGATAAATTCGGGTCTGGAATTTAGTGATTATATTTATAACAGCTTCAGTGTTATAAATGATAGATTGTGGAAAGAATTGGAGCAGAATAAAACGACACGTTCCGAGTTGAAAATACAGCGTTTCAGAGAGCTTACGGAAAAATGTTTTCACGGATTCGGTAATGCCGCAGAGCTTGCAAATGAATATGTAATACAACTTTCAATGCAGGGGATACTTATAGACGGTGCCTATGATGCACTGAAAGAATTATCCGGACTATTTGACATATACATAATAACAAACGGTCTTAAGCTTGTACAAAGAGGACGCTTTGCCCGTACAAGCATAACCGGATTTGTAAGAAAAATCTATATTTCCGAAGAGATAGGATATCAGAAGCCCATGAAGGAATTTTTTGATTATGTACTTTCGGATATTCCGGAAAAGGATAAGGACAAAATTCTCGTTGTTGGGGATTCCCTTACATCCGATATGCAGGGCGGCAGAAATTCGGGACTTACAACCTGTCTTTATGACCCGAAAAACCTTATTGAAATGCCAAATAATCTTTGCGATTACAAAATAGATACCCTTTTGAAAATAAAGGATATTTCCTTGGGGGACAGGATATGAGATTTAATGTTCCGGATGAGCTTGACGGCATAAGTGTAAAGGATTTTTTAAGAAAACACTGTCATGTATCTTCAAGAACCCTTGCAAAGCTCAAAAGAACGGATATGGGAATTACTTGCAACGGGGAACATATACGAAGTATTGATATACTTCATGCCCATGATATGGTTGAGCTTACATTTCCGAAGGATGAGATGTACATAGAACCTGTGGATTTATCTGTCGAAACAGTGTATGAGGATGATCAGGTGATAATATTCAATAAACCGCCTTATATGCCCGTGCATCCGGTGAAGGATTACCGCCTTAACACACTTGCAAATCATGCGGCTTTTCATGCAATAAGTATGGGGGAAAATTATATTTTCCGTGTTGTAAACAGGCTTGATAAAGACACATCAGGTCTTGTGCTTGCCGCAAAAAATGCCTATGCCGCCGCATTTCTGAAAAATCATACAGATAAGCTTTATATTGCCTTATGTGAAGGAAGAATTGAAGGCAGCGGGACGATTGATAAGCCGCTGCGTCTTAAAGAGGGACATGGTATTCAGCGTGAGATAGGAGAGGGGGGTGTCAGAGCCGTGACCCACTATAAAGTAGTGGAAAATTACGGTGATGAATATACCCTTCTTGAAATTCGTCTTGAAACAGGAAGGACGCATCAGATAAGAGCCCATTTTTCCTGCACGGGTTATCCGCTTGCAGGTGATGATATGTACGGAGGAAGCAGAGAAAAATTCCCACGACAGTGTCTGCATTGTGCAGAAATATGTTTTACACATCCGGAAAGCGGAAAGACTGTAACTGTGCGTAAGAATAAGGATTTTTTTGAAGAGATAAAGTAATCGAAAAGAATAATGACCGGGAGCTGTTGTATCAGTTGTGGAAAATCTGATACAACAGCTCATATTTTTTGTATAATGTTTATTGATATTCCTATAAATGCGGTTCTTAAAACAGGTATATAAGCATATACTTAAATATATCACAGCTTGCGGACGGCATATTATCGGAGGAGGCGATAAGAAATATTTGTCTAAAGCAGGGATACATAAATTATGGAAATTATTATGCAGGCTCAAACGGTATGAATTTTGAATAATATATAATGTGCCGAATTCGTAAGCGGTGATTATTTTTGTTCGCAGAGGACAAAATATTATTATCGGCACAAAAATTTAAAAATTCGGAGCGTGAAAAGCTATGCTGGTCAGACGAGGAGATATTTATTATGCAGACCTGAGTCCCGTTGTAGGTTCGGAGCAGGGCGGGATACGTCCCGTACTGATAATACAGAATAATATCGGAAACAGATACAGCCCGACGGTGATAGCGGCAGCTATTACAAGCAGAGGTTCAAAAGCCAAGCTTCCGACTCATATTAAACTGTATGCGGACCATAGCGGTCTGGCTAAGGATTCGGTTGTATTACTTGAGCAGATACGGACAATAGACAAAACACGTCTTAAGGAAAAGATGGGAACACTGAGTCCCTATGATATGTATAAGGTTGACGAGGCATTGTCAATAAGCTTCGGTCTGGCTGCCGAAAATGTACACAGACCGGCAACATAACCGTATTCTTCAGACCGTAATATAATGCCGCACAGGGTGTTTAAGCAGCGGATAAACAAAAAACAAACACCCTATGCGGTTATTTTCAATTTTTTTGGACTAAACAGAGTTAAATTGATTAAAGACAAATTATTTGTTTTTCCTGTGCTATCATGTTTTTGTCGGACGGCAAAAGGGGGGAGAGTGAGAAGCTTGGAGCAGACGATATATATTGACATACTGTTTTGTGTAAATTTTGTAATAGATTATATAATATTGCTTACGGTAAAAAAATTCATGTCATTAAGCTGTAAAAGGCGAAGGCTGTTTCTCGGTGCAGCGATTGGCGGGGTGTCATCGTTTATCATTCTTCTGCCTCCGATATCTTCAGGATTATCAATGGTCGTAAGTTTTCTGACAGCCTGTGCGGTCGTTGCCGCAGCATTTGCACCGCTTGAAAGGGTCAGGTTCATAAAGACAGCGGCTTCTTTTTTTCTGATAAGCTTTGGTTACTGCGGAGCAATGATAGCAATATGGATGTTGTTTTCATCAAAAAGCATAATTGTACGCAACAGTAGTGTTTATATAGCAATGTCGCCGCTCACACTTGTTATAACAACTTTGGTTTGTTATGTAATCTTGAGAGTGATTATGCGGATAACGGGCAGGGGAGATACGGGCGATACCGCTTGTATGGTGAAAATCAGATATAAAAACAGGGATATAAGCTGTAGGGGTAAGCTGGATACGGGTAACAGCCTTAAGGAGCCGTTTTCGGGGGATATGGCAATAGTCGTAAGGCAGGAGATTTTTAAGGATTTTCCGGAGCTGAAAAAAACGGAGTTGTCAGGGGAAATGCCGAAAGGAATAAGAATGATACCGTATTCATCTGTGGGGGGAGAGGGAGTTATGGCTGCATTCCGTGCGGATAATATCTGTATTGAAATTGGCAAGAGGAGGTTTGATGTTTCAGCATATATAGCACTTTGCAAAAACGGAAGAATAGTAGGGGATGCGGATGCACTTGTACCGGCGGAACTTATTCCTTGAAAATGTATTTGAGCATGAGAAACAGGCGGCTACGAAAACTGACAGTGCATATATTGCACAAAGGGGTATGATATGAGTAAATTGAAAAAGATTTCTGAGTTGGCAGTCAGCGGCATTGCAAAGCTTCGTATGATGATTATGGGCAACGAGGGGATATATTACATAAACGGCCCCGAAACATTACCTCCGCCTCTCAAGGCGGAGGAGGAAAATGAAATTATGCAGCGTATTCAAAATGGTGATGAAAGTGCGAGGGAGCCGCTTATTACGCATAATCTGAGGCTTGTTGTGTATATAGCAAAAAAATTTGAATCATCAAATCTGTGCGTTGAGGATCTTATATCAATCGGGACAATAGGACTTATCAAGGCTGTCAATACATTCCGACCGGAAAAGGGAATAAAACTTGCCACCTATGCATCACGCTGCATCGAAAATGAAATACTCATGTTTTTGCGTAAGACTTCGCAGCAGAAAAACGAAATTTCAATTGACGAGCCGCTGAATGTGGACTATGACGGAAACGAGCTTCTTATTGCCGATATTCTCGGCAGCGACAGCGATATGGTCAATATGCGTATAGAAAAGGAATCGGAGGAAAATCAGTTGCTGCAGGCTGTAAATCGTCTTAATGAGCGTGAGTTTTCCATAATGGAGCTTCGGTTCGGTCTTAACGGAAAGAAGGCACATACACAAAAGGAAGTGGCGGATATGCTGGGAATATCGCAGTCGTATATATCACGTCTTGAAAAGAAGATAATACGACGTCTGAAAAGAGAAATCAGCGACGACAGCAAGAGTGCATGATAATAAGCTGTATGAAAAACTGATATTTGATAATAAAAAGAACTCCTTACTTTCTTTTCCGGAGGTAAGGAGTTCTACTATAAAAATAATTTTACCGGCACGGGTTCTTTTTCCCTGATTAATTTATTATATGTTTTTTAATCAAA
>CANQAJ010000054.1 GCA_947589365.1 uncultured Clostridia bacterium
AGGCTGCGTGTGTAAGCGTCGTGAGGCGTTTAGCTTGGCAGTACTAATCGGTCGAGGGCTTGACCATATACTTTGGTACTTTTGCTTCGTTTTATTCGGTTTTCAGGGTGTGAGCCCTTTTACATAAACCTGTCTTGATTAGACAGGTTTTTTGTTTTTTTGTGGAACCACTGTTATGACATGGCAGGGAAATGTTTTTTAGTTCCGGACAGTATGTCAGTGACCGCTGTTTCTATTGAATTTTTATTTATGTTTTGATATAATTTAGTTGTAAAAGATACATTGGTAATTTTTGCGAGGTGAAAAAAATGGATTCTCCGCTTGCCGACCGCCTGCGTCCGCAAAGTCTTGATGATATAGTTGGTCAGCATCATCTGCTTGACGAGGGCAGACCGCTGAGAAATATAATAGAATCGGGAAATATACCCAATATGGTATTTTACGGTCCTTCGGGCGTGGGAAAAACGACGCTTGCTTCATTTATAGCAAAAAGGACTAACCGCACTTTAAGAAAACTTAACGGAACTACTGCATCAACATCTGATATAAAAAATATTTTTGAGGAGCTTAACGGCTTTGACGGAATAAACGGAATACTTCTCTACCTTGACGAAATACAGTATTTCAATAAAAAACAGCAGCAGACACTTCTTGAATATATAGAAAACGGAAGTATAACACTGATTGCCTCAACAACGGAAAATCCGTATTTTTATGTTTATGGAGCAATACTCAGCCGTTCAACTGTGTTTGAGTTCAAGCCCGTGGAAAAGGACGATGTTATCCCCGCAATAAAACGTGCTTATAATTATCTTGAAAAGGATTATAATATACATATTGATGTTTCTGAGGAAGCAATAAGCCATGTAGCATATGCCTGCGGCGGAGATGTGCGAAAGGCGATAAATGCGGTTGAGCTTTCCGTAATTTCATCAAAGCAGAGTAAGGATAAAATCACGGTAACACTTGATACCGTATCTCAGCTTACACAAAAAAGTGCCGTTCGTTATGACAGAGAGGGCGATGAGCATTACGACCTTTTATCAGCATTTCAGAAATCAATGCGTGGCTCCGACCCTGATGCCGCTATACTCTATCTTGCAAGAATACTTGCGGCGAATGATCTCCCGTCTGCGTGCAGGAGACTTATGGTTTGTGCCTGTGAGGATGTAGGTCTTGCAAATCCTCAGATTATACCGATAGTCAAGGCAGCTGTCGATGCGGCTATGATGGTAGGACTTCCCGAGGCAAGGATACCCCTTGCGGATGCGGTTATACTTGTGGCACAGTCGCCTAAGTCAAACTCGGGATATATGGCAATAGCCAAGGCTGAAGATGATATAAAGGCGGGCAAGGCATACGGTTTTCCGAGATGTCTGCAAAATAAGCATTATGACGGAGAGGATGCAGATGTCAAGGGGCAATTCTACAAATATCCACACGATTTCCCAAACCATTGGACACCGCAGCAATATCTTCCCGATGGAGTTAAAGACGCCGTATATTATGTTCCCGGAAACAATAAGAATGAGCAGGCGTATAAGACATATTGGGAAAATATAAAAGGCAAGAAAAATATATAGATTTTCGAGGTAGATTTAACATATGAACAAAGAGCGAAAGAAAGTTATTGAGAACAACGAAATTTCCGAAATAATTACTGTTCGCTTGGGAAAATTCGGGCAAAAGGTGCTTGTAGAGGGTAAAAACTCAGGACTTCCTGTTATTATAACCCTCCACGGCGGTCCGGGCAGCCCGATACCGTTCGGGGTTGGCTGCCGCGGGTTATTTCCGGAAATAACTGATAAGTGTATACTCGTATCATGGGATCAATATGGCTGCGGCATTAACAATGCAAAGCTGCCGGAGGATATATCAATAAATGATTTTGTTGATATGACATCGGATCTTATAGATGCGATGAGAAAAAAATTCCCCGCAAACAAGGTATATCTTTTCGGTATGTCGTGGGGTTCGGTTCTTGCCGCAAAGGCGGCAGTTAAAAAAGCATATTCGTTGAACGGGGTAATTGTATACGGACAGGTTCTGTACAGACTTCTGCGGTCTGACGATACAAAGCTTGCACTATTGGAATCCAAAGCCCCGAAAAGAGTAAAAAATGAAGTTGAGGCGGCATTTGAAAAGGACGAATTTCCCATTGATTTTGCGATGAAAATGGTCAGATATATAGCAAAATATACAAACGGCTACCGCAATCCGAACGAGCCGAAAAGTCCCACGGGCAAAATTATCAGGGGATTATTCTCAAGTCCCGATTATAAACTTCATAATTTTATAGCGGCACTGAAGAACGGTTATGGAGATAATCACAGTATAGTAAACGGTCTTGCAGAGGCGGATCTGCGTGAGGATATTAAAAATATCACCATACCGTATAAAATTTTCCAGGGAGAAAGCGATATAGTTACAAGTACTTATATGATAAGGGACTTTATTGAAAGCTGTAATAATCCTATGGTATCGTGTACGGTAATAAGGGACGCCGCACATATTCCCGGGGTGAATGGTATGAATTCCATAATGAAAGAAATAGATCTGATTTCACAGGACAGGTTTTGAATACTGTCAGATATCGGTTAAAAAAGAAAAACAGGGGTAAGAAATGAAAATAGGAAATGTTGAAATAAAAGGTTTTGCGGCACTTGCACCGATGGCGGGAGTTGCGGACAGAGCTTTTCGAGAGCTGTGCGTGGATTTCGGAGCGGCTTATGTTGTCGGGGAAATGGTAAGTTCAAAGGGGATAAAGTATAACAGTGAAAAATCACGGGAGCTGCTTGAACTGTCAGAAAGTGAAAGACCGGCGGCGGTTCAGCTTTTCGGATATGAGCCGGATGTAATGGCTGATGCGGCGAGGTTTTCAATGAAATATAAGCCGGATATCATAGATATAAATATGGGTTGCCCGGCACCGAAGATAGTCGGTAATTTTTCGGGTTCGGCACTTATGAAAAATCCGGAGCTTTGCGGAGAAATAGTAGAGGCTGTTGCCAAGGCTGTGCCCGTACCCGTCACGGTGAAAATTCGTAAGGGCTGGGATAAAAACAGCGTAAACGCAGTCGAGGTCGCTAAAATCTGCGAGCAGGCGGGAGCTTCAGCCGTGACCGTACACGGAAGAACAAGAGAGCAGCAGTATATGCCATATGCCGATTGGGATATAATACGTCAGGTAAAAAAAGCGGTAAATATACCCGTTATCGGAAACGGTGATATCAATACGGCGGAGGATGCCGCAAGGATGTATGAACAGACGGACTGTGACCTTGTTATGATTGGCAGGGGTGCACTCGGAAATCCGTGGATATTCATGGAGATTAACAATCTTTTAGGTTATGACAGACCGTCTTTGCCCATATCAAATGCGGAGAGAATAACCGTGCTTTTGAGGCATATAAAAAAGCTGTGTGAATATAAGGGTGAGTATATTGGTATGCGGGAGGCAAGAAAGCACGCAGCGTGGTATTTTAAAGGTGTACGTGGTGCAGCGGTTCTGAGAAAAAAAGCGGGGGAGCTTGAAAAGTATGATGATCTGATCGAGCTTTGTAAATGTATTGATATGTAAAGCTTGATATTTTGGTTTCACAGTAATATAAAATAAAAGTATATTTTGCGTCCTGCTGTATCTGTAGGGCGTGAAATTTTTTTAAAATATGTCTTGGCAGAAATTTAATTTATTAAATTATATAAAATTCTTGACAAAAATATATTATTCGTTATAAAATATATAAAGACGTAAAACGTCTTAGGGACTTTGTGTCCGATGACTGAATTTTCAACTCAATTATGCCGTTTATGTATATTATATATTATATTTTTATATTATAGCGACAGGATAATTTATTTAATATAATACGGCTGTGCAGGCTGTATAATTTCAATAGCTCTGCTTAATTGTCAGGCAGAGAAGGAGCAGGATATCCGCCGACTGTGACGGAGTGTATTTTTTCTCTGCGGTGGTGTGGCTCTTTGTGGTTATAATACTTTTTTATCGGCAAAATGCTGCGGATGTGCAGCAAATGTAAATACAATAAAATAAAATATAATATTATGATTATGTTGTCACTGCCTTGTTTTGCGGTGGCTCGGTGTTTGTGCGTGATAATGCGGAGAAAGACTGAGCATATACTGAAATGCGGAACGGGGCAAGTGTTTGCGTGACGGCACCTTTGAGCTGATTGACAGACTTAATTTAGCTGAATGAAAATCAGTATTAAAAATCAACTTAGGAGGTGTCAGATTAATGGATCCGGTTCTGGCAATAGTACTTATTGTTGTCGTTGCTGTGATTGTCGGTGTTGCGGCTTTTTTCGGTGGTATAAATTACCGTAAGAAAATCGGTGAGGAAAAGATAGGCTCGGCTGAAAAGGAAGCCGAGAGAATCGTTGATGAAGCTAAACGTTCGGCGGAGGCTTCCAAAAAGGAGGCTCTAATAGCAGGAAAGGACGAAGCACACAGGCTTCTTACCGAGGCTGAAAAGGAAATATCCGACAGACGCAGGGATATCCAGCGTCAGGAAAGACGTATACAGCAAAAGGAAGAAACCGTAGAAAAGAAGCTGGACAGCCTTGAAAAAAAGGAAGAGGCTGTTACACAGAAAAACAAGGCTGCCGAAAGCAGACTTGCCGAGGCCGAGAAAATCAAGCAGAGCGAATTTGAAATGCTTGAAAAAATTTCCGGTCTTACATCCGAGCAGGCAAAGGCTTATATCATTAATAATCTTGACAATGAGCTGACACACGAAAAAGCAGTCAAGATTATGGAATTTGAACAGAAAACACGTGATGAAGCAGAAAAAACCGCAAGGGAGATTATTTCTCTTGCCATACAGAGAGTTGCTGCTGATCATGTAAGTGAGTCAACAGTATCGGTTGTACCGCTTCCGAGCGATGAAATGAAGGGTCGTATAATAGGACGAGAGGGAAGAAACATAAGGGCAATCGAAACTATAACAGGTGTTGACCTCATAATTGACGATACGCCCGAAGCTATTACTCTTTCGTGCTTTGAACCCGTCAAAAGAGAGATTGCGAGGGTGATGCTTGAAAAGCTTATTTCCGACGGAAGAATACATCCGGCTCGTATTGAGGAGATGTATGAAAAGGCTCGCCGTGAGGTTGAGGCTATGATAAGGTCCGAGGGAGAAAGGGCGATAATAGAAGCAGGTGTAAATAATATACATCCTGAGCTTGTAAAGCTTCTCGGAAGACTGCATTTCCGCACAAGCTACGGTCAGAATGTGCTTGATCATTCGCTTGAGGTTGCATACCTTTGCGGTATAATGGCATCCGAGCTTGGGCTTGAGCCTACAATGGCAAGAAGAGCAGGTCTTTTACACGACATAGGAAAAGCTCTTGACCATGAGATAGAGGGTTCGCATATCGAGATAGGTGTTGATGTTGCACGGAAATATAAGGAGAGCGAGCTTGTTGTACACGCTATCCATGCACATCACGGTGATGTTGAGGCAAAGACAATAATTGCCTGTCTTGTTCAGGCGGCGGATGCAATTTCTGCGGCTCGTCCCGGAGCAAGGAGAGAGAATATCGAAAACTATATCAAAAGGCTTGAGAAGCTTGAGGAGGTTGCTTCTTCCTATGAAGGAGTGGAAAGAAGCTTTGCAATACAGGCGGGTCGTGAGGTTCGCATTATTGTTAAGCCCGAGGTTATCAAGGATGATGATATGGTATTGCTCGCAAGAAATATCTGCAAGAAGATCGAGGAAGAGGTCGAATATCCCGGTCAGATAAAGGTTAATATAATCAGAGAGAGCAGAGCAATAGAATACGCAAAATAAAAAACATATGCAGCTGTCGTGCAGTCGTCAAAGTACTGTGCGGCAGTTTTTTTATCGGCTTGACGGGTGCGTGAACTATTTTTTTGATTTGGCATATTATGTGGTATAACCATCATGAGGAGGAATACATTATGTCGGATAATATCATCGACTGCGATGAAGACTTCAACTTTGGGAATGTAAAAGAGGCTGTCTGCATAAATGCACCGAGAATTTACGACTCTTGTCTTGATAAGGACTGTCTGGAGGATCTTCCCGTTTACCTTACCAAGCCGGGTCAGTGTCTTATAGATAAGGCTACGAGTGTTCGGCTCAACAGTGTAAATGTATGCAATGTAGCGGTAAACCTTCAGCCTGTTCCCTTTCATAACGGCTTTTATGCCGTAGATATGACGTTCTATTTTGATGTTTGCCTTGACGCTTTTATGGCTCCGAATGCTTTGCCCATGCCCGTTAAGGGACTTGCGGTATTTTCCAAAAGGGCAGTACTTTTCGGCAGTGAGGGAAGTGTAAAGGTATTTACATCCGATTGCCCCGATTCACCGGAGGGAGTGGGAACCGAAAGCCGTAACTGTCCGAAGGCTGTGGTACAGGTTGCGGAGCCTATAGCACTTTCCGCAAGGCTTAGTGAAAAGCACGGGCTATGTCAGATGCCGCCCTGCCGTATTCCCGAATGTATCATGCACCGTTATGGAGGAGAATTTGTACAAAGTGAAAGCAACAAGGAAGTTCTCGTGTCAATCGGTGTGTTCACGGTCGTACAGCTTGAAAGAGATGTTCAGATGCTCATACCGGCATATGATTTCTGCATACCGAAGAAAGAATGTATATCAAATTCCGAAGATCCCTGTGAACTGTTCAGCAGCATAGATTTCCCGACAGGTCAGTTTTTCCCTAAAAACTGTCCGTCAGAGGGAAGAAAAAAATGCGGCTGCGGAGAATAGTCAATGAATGCTGCACCGGATGCGGTTAATGTAAATCCCGCAGTGAGTAATAATACCCGGAAAAACGGCAAGTTCAGGTCAGACCTTTGAAAAGGCTTAAGGAGTTTTGAGCAGAACTTTCGGTTGGTAGGAGGCTTCCACGGGCAATTTGCAGACAACAAAATACCAAAGCGTCTCATCAAATGTGGTCGCCCTGTGAGAGGGCGACCTTTTTTCGCTCACTGAATATCCCATTTCGGTGTTGAACTGCATTTTTCCGTACCCGGTGCTTACAAAATTTATAAAATCTCAAAAATAATATTGACAATTATACAAAATGAATTTAAAATATTGTATGTGAAAATATAATCAGACAGGATGATAATGGAAATGAGAATACTTGCTATAGGAGATGTAGTAGGCACTGTCGGGTGCGAATTTCTGAGAAGCAGGCTTCCGAGGCTTAAGAGAGAGGAAAAAATCGACCTTGTGGTGGCAAACGGTGAAAATTCCGCAGCAGGGAACGGTATTACTCCGGAATCCGCAAAATATTTGTTTTCCGGCAGCGTTGATATCATAACCGGAGGAAACCACAGTTTCCGCCGCAGGGAGATTTTCGGAATGTATGAGGAATCACCTTTTCTGCTCAGACCGGCGAATTACCCGTTAAAAACAACACCGGGAAGAGGATATACTCTGTATGATATGGGGCGTATTCAGGTGGGAATAATAAATCTGCTCGGCTGTACATATATGGAAAGTCTTGAAAATCCGTTTGATGCGGCGGACAGGATTATAAAGGAAATGGAAACGAGGATAATAATTGTCGATTTCCATGCCGAGGCAACCTCGGAGAAACTTGCACTCGCATATTACCTTGACGGCAGGGTGTCTGCGGTATTCGGGACGCACACTCACGTACAGACTGCCGATGAAAAAATATTGAGCAAGGGTACGGGATATATCACGGATGTCGGAATGACCGGTCCGGAGGTGTCCGTATTGGGTGTGGAGCCTGAACTTGCGATCAGGAAATTCAGAGAAAAATTGCCCGTGCGTTTTGAGAATGCCGGCGGTTCGTGCAGAATGGACGGTATAATATTTGACATAGACGAAAAAAGTGGGAGTACAATTTCATTGAAACGTATTCAAATACGGTGAAAATTTGTGCAAAACATAATATTTTCAGAAAGTACTTGCATATTTTTTGTTTTGTGGTTATTATATATATGTTGATAATTCGCTTTAAGCAATTATGGAAGATAAATTAAAGGGAGGTTTACTTAGGTGGAAGTACTTAAAGTATCATCAAAATCCGCACCGAATTCTGTTGCAGGTGCTATTGCAGGTGTTGTGAGGGATTACGGCTGTGTGGAAATTCAGGCTGTGGGAGCAGGAGCTACAAATCAGGCTCTTAAATCGGTTGCTGTGGCAAGGGGCTACCTTGCTCCGATGGGCATAGATTTAGTTTGTATTCCCGCATTTACCAATATTGAAATAGACGGCGTTGACCGCACCGCTATGAAGCTTATCGTTGAGATCAGATAAATACTTTTTTCAGAGAAAAATTTTGGGGCAAGGTATGTACATTGGTGTTTTTTTATGATAAAATGGAATCGGTGACGTGGTACGGCAAACCTGTCAGTGCTGTTGAATTTCCGAATTAAAAATTTATCATGATACGGGTGGTGCTTTGATTTTTCGGATAATTTCGCAGAAAAATTTATGTGAGGATGTGCTGAAAAATGATAAACGGATCCGGTTATAAAAATGCACTGATATCCGGTGCGAACAATATTTCGTCGCATAGGGCAAGAATCAATGCCCTTAATATTTTTCCTGTTCCCGACGGGGATACGGGTACAAATATGTCAATGACGATCTGTGCTGCTGTTGAGGCACTTGAAAATGAAACCTCGAAAAGTGTTTCCGAATGTGCGTCTGTGGCTGCTTCGGCAATGCTTAAGGGTGCAAGAGGAAATTCCGGAGTTATACTTTCGCTGCTTTTCAAAGGAATAGCAAGCGGTCTTGACGGCTGCGATGAAATTGACGGTAAAGGCTTTATATCGGCTTTCCATGTAGGCGTTGAGATGGCATATAAGGCAGTTATGAATCCGACGGAGGGTACCATACTTACTGTCGCAAGAATGGCATTTGATGCGGGCAGGGCAGCGGCTGATATGGATAACGATCCTATAATAGTTCTCGGTGCCGTATGTTCGGCTGCACATGATGCCCTTGACAGAACTCCGGAGATGCTTCCCGTACTTAAGAAAGCGGGAGTCGTAGATGCGGGAGGCATGGGTCTTTGTATGATTTTAGACGGTATGCTTTCTCTTTTGCGTGACGGCGTTATGATTGAGGCTGTCGAGGAGGAAACGGAAATCCGTACTGCCGCAGATTTGAATGATGAGTTTTTCAAAAATGCCGCAGCCGAATTTGACGGTGATATAGAGTATACATATTGTACCGAATTTATAATAGGTAAGGTTAAGGAACAGTCAAAAGAAACTGACGAGCTGAGAACATACCTTGAGGGGATAGGCGATTGTGTTGTTGTTGCCGATGACGAGGATATCATAAAGGTACACGTTCATACGGAAAATCCCGGAAAGGCATTGGAGGAGGCTGTGACCTACGGCGAGCTTCTTACGGTAAAAATTGAAAATATGAAGGAGCAGCACCGAAAAGCTGCCGAGCAATATGCGAAGGAAAAAGCAGCCGCAGAGAAAGAAGAGAAAAAGTCGGAAGAGCTTAAACCCGCCGGACCCGAGCAGGAGACAGGCTTTGTTGCTGTTGTTGCGGGTGAGGGACTTGAAAATGTATTCAGGGAGCTTGGCTGTGACCGTATAGTAAGCGGCGGACAGAGTATGAATCCCAGCACTGATGATATATATCGTGCTGTTATGGCAACTCCGGCAAAGACTGTCTTTGTATTGCCGAATAACAAGAACGTAATACTTGCTGCGGAACAGGTAGTTCCGCTTGTTACAGACAGGGAGGTTATTGTTATCCCCGCAAAAACAATTCCGCAGGGACTTGTTGCAATGCTGTCCTATGCAAAGGACTCAACACCTGAACTTAACCGTGAATATATGACTGCGTCCCTTGCCAATGTATCAACAGGTCAGGTTACATATGCTGCAAGAAATTCCGAATACGGTATGATGAGAATAAAGGAGGGTGATATAATTGCCCTCAATAACGGAAAGCTTACCGTTAAGGAAAAGGATCCGGTAAAGGCTGTTGTAAAGCTTGCAAAGGAAATGATCGGCAAGGATACCTCGTATGTAAGTCTGATTTACGGAGAGGGTATTACCGACGAGCAGGCTAATGTTGCTGTTGACGGAATAAGAGCTAAAACAGGAATAGATGCCGATATTTCCATAATAGACGGTGGGCAGCCCTTATACTATTTCATTCTTTCCGTTGAGTAAAAATAAATAATATAAATCACGATAAGATTATAGTGAATGCACTGTGGTTTTATCGTGTTTTTGTAAGCAATGCTTTATGTCATAAGCACAGAGCTGAAATGATGATATTATGGAGGAGCGATATGCCTTCACTTTTTAATACGCCTTTGGACAGACTCAGAGGAATAGGAGCATCAAGAATAAAGCTATATAACAGACTCGGAGTGAACAGCATCGGTGATCTTCTCAGATTTTATCCGCGTACATATGAGGACTGGAGTCATCCCCGTAAAATAGCGGATGCCCCCGAAAATGAGGCCTGCTGTATCAGAGCGGTTATAGAAAGGGTATCAAAACCCGCAAGAATACATGGAAATCTGACTATATTCAAATTTGCCGCAAGTGACGGCTGTGATAATATAACAATAACATTTTTCAATCAAAGATATACATATCAGAAGCTTTCGGACGGAGGGGAGTTTTTGTTTTACGGGACGGTCAAAAAATATTCCGGATATTACGAAATGTCTTCTCCGACCGTATCGGATACAAACGGTGAAGGTATACACCCTGTATATCCGGCAACGACCGGACTTACCTCAAAGCAGATAGAAACTGCGGTACGTCAGGCAACGGCACTGCTGCCCGAAAGGGTAAATGACCCTATTCCCGCGGAAATACTGGAGGAATACGGATTATGCTCACTTGATTTTGCAATAAGGAAGATACATTTTCCCGATGATTTTGAGGATGTCGGGAGAGCAAGGCAAAGACTTGCTTTTGAGGAAATGTTGATTTTACAGCTTGGGATGGCAAGGCTGAAAAGGGGAGGAACGAGGGAAAAAACTCCATACATAACGGATAGGGATTACAGTAATGAGTTTCAAAGACTTCTTCCGTTCAGACTGACGGCGGCACAAAACAGAGCAATAGCTCAATGTATAGCTGATATGAAAGAATCTATGTATCCTATGAACAGGCTTATACAGGGAGATGTCGGTTCGGGAAAGACTGCGGTTGCGGCTTCGGTATGCTATACGGCGATAAAAAACGGTATGCAGTGTGCATTTATGGCACCGACAGAAATACTTGCAACCCAACACTATAAATCTCTCAGCGAGCTTCTTGCCGACAGTGGAATAAGACTTGCACTTCTCACGGGTTCGGTTACTGCTTCTAAAAAGCGAGTGATATATGAGGCTCTTGAAAGCGGGGAAATTGACCTTGTCATAGGTACCCATGCTCTTATATCGGACAGTGTTGTTTTCCGTTCATTGGGACTTGTTATAACGGATGAACAGCACCGTTTCGGTGTAAAGCAAAGAGCGGCACTTATTTCAAAGGGTGCCAATCCGCATATCATGGTAATGTCTGCAACTCCGATACCGAGAACACTTGCACTTATGATATTCGGGGATCTTGATTTGTCGGTGCTTGATGAGATGCCTCCCGGAAGACAGAAAGTAGATACCTGCCTTATAGACAGCGGAAAAAGAAACAGGGCATATAACTTTCTAAAAAAACACATAGACAGCGGAAACAGGTGCTATATTGTGTGTCCGCTTGTGGAAGAGAATGAATCGGAGCTTGAATCCGCCGAGGCTTATATAAAAAAGCTCGAAAAAACGGTTCTCGGGGAATATAACATAGGTCTTTTGCACGGAAAAATGAAGGCATCCGACAAGGATGCGGTGATGAGGGCGTTTGCTGAGGGGAAAACGGATATACTTGTTTCCACAACGGTTATAGAGGTGGGAGTAAATGTACCGGAGGCAACCGTTATGATGATAGAAAATGCCGACCGCTTCGGACTTTCACAGCTTCACCAGCTGAGGGGACGTGTCGGAAGAGGAAAGAACAAATCCTTTTGCATACTTGTATCCGATAATCAGAGCGGTAATACAAGAGAAAGGCTTTCGGTTCTGTGCAGGACAAACGACGGATTTAAAATAGCAGATGAGGATCTTCGTCTGAGAGGTCCCGGGGATTTTTTCGGGTCACGTCAGCACGGACTGCCGGAGCTTAAGGTTGCAAGTATGTCAAGTGTGGATATGATAGATAAAACACAGGCGGCGGCAAGAAAAATCCTTGAAAAAGATCCCGATCTCAGATTAAAGGAGCATAGGGGACTGTATTTTGAAATAAGCAGATTGTTTGCAAAGGTCGGAAATACCGAGCAGCTTCAATAGTAACCGGCGGTGGAGAGCATTATAATGAGGATGATTCGGTTTTCTGTGTGTAATAATAAACAGTGAAAGGAAGGTAATAAACCCATGGAAGAAAATCAGAACTTTGAAGAATTTAAGAAGCAGCTTCTTGAGGAAAACGAAAAAAATTACGGTGAGGAAATACGTGAGGAATACGGTGAAGACGTCTATGAGGCAAGCTCGGATATACTTGCGGGACTTACAGAGGAAAAATGGAGGAGATCCGAAGAACTGAGGATAAAAGCCGAAGATATGTTGCAGAAGCTTGCACCTTCGGGGGATGCCTCGGGGGAAGAAGCTATGGAAATGGCAAAGCTGCACGGAGAGTGGGCGAGCATATTTTGGGAGGGAGAGAAATATTCTCCCGAGGCTCACCTTGCGATTGCGGAAATGTATGTGAAGGACGAGCGTTTTTCAGCGTATTATGATGCAATTGTTGAGGGAGGAGCGAGGTTTCTGTATGAGGCTGTAAAGAATTACTGCGAAAAGGGTGCGAAGTAACATTTATTATACCTGCGGAATATTATATATCAGCAGCGAAAACAAGGGAGTTTTAAAATTAAGGGCAACCTTAAGAAACTGCGATGTGTTAGCTGTAAAAAATATAAGTGCGGGTGTAAAATATGAATAAACCTTATGATGTATATCCGGAATATCCTTCGGATAAATGCGATGACTGCAAAAAATACTCAAAGCATTTTATAGATATAACCACACCGGTTGATATTATGCCTGAGGTGCGTGTGGGCGATGTAGAGATAGAGTGCTGCGGTGATCCGATAGTTATTTGCGACAAATGCAAGAAAAACTGCAATGCCTGCCACCTGGTTTTTGTACAGAAAATCAGTATAAAGGTTCCGATAAGGTATGATTTCAAGGCGGATGTCGGAGAAAGCAGCACAGACTGCTGTGCCGGCAAGGATAAATGATTTTCCGTTCCGTGAGGTAAAGTCCAAAAGCGGGTATTTTAACGGATGATTTCATTCATATACCTGTTTCGGTTATCGCCTTTTGTTTTATGTATGCGGCATTATTTTAAAGAGGTTGTCGGTGCCGGCAGCCTCTTTTTTCACATTCTGAAAGGATATAAAAAATTAAGGGTTATTTTTGTGTAAAATATAGTATCAAAAGTGCAATAAAAATATTGATTTTGTTATATTATTTTAGTATAATATTCATATGGGAGTTCCGATCCTAACTTCATACCGTAATGTCGGAGATGTTTTTGAAATACCTCAGGGTAGATTTCGGGACATCTTATTTTATTCTTAATTTTCCATAATTTCCATAAAGAAAAATATAAAAAATATATAAAAAAATTCGCAGCAGCTATTGAAATTTCATTGAATTTTTAGTATATTTATATATGTAATATTGTTTATAGTAGAAGGGATTTTCAAGATATGGGATATAATTCTTTAATTGTTGAAATTCCACAGAAGGCGGTGAGATTGAATGCAGTGTAAACAGTGCGGCAGTGAATGGAAAACAAATGCCCGTAATGCTAACATGACGACCTGTCCGTTCTGCGGGGCAAAACTCGAACAGGAGGAAGAGAATAAAATCACTTTCCAGAGTGCCAAGGAGGCACTCAGGTACATAGTGAAAAGCTATGGAGTGGATGTAATTCTTGACGGACAGCAGCTTAAGACGGTTCTTGCGGAGCTTATTCCCGACATGAAGCAGGAACGTAAGCTTTTTATGGATGCTTTTGAGGCAGGGGTGTGCAACGCCCTGTACCTTGCTCATGCACAGCCGGAAATTGACAAATGCATAGCTATATTGCAGTCTATCAAGGTGCTTATGCAGGAGGCTTGCATTGCGGAAAAGTGGGCGTGCTATGTTGTAGAAACATATGTATATGCGTTGAATTGGAATGTACCGATGTTCGGAATAACACCGAATATCCATATGTACCAGATACCCGAAAGCATAAATGAATCGGGTGAGGGCGGAAAGGGTCCCAGACTACTTCAATCGGGAGATTACTACAATGAACAGAAATCTTCGGTTGACGATATGTGGGATAAGGAATCCGCAGACAGAACGGGAGATTTTGTGACACCGGCACATGACATGGCACCCGAAGAGGAGTCGAATGTACCTGAGGAGCCGGTGACAGAGCCTGTTGAAGAAGAAAAAATACAGTCTCCGGTTTATGATTTTACAGAGGATACCGAGCAGCCTGAGAAGAAAAATGGTGAGGTTTCATCCGAGGAAACTCAGGAGTCTGTTAAAGAAGAAATTCAGTCCCCTGTATATGACTTTACGGAAGAAGCTCAGGAAACAAAGCAGCCTGAGGAGGAGAAGATAGAGTCACCCGTATATGACTTTACGGAAGAAGCTCAGGAAGCAAAGCAGCCCGAGGAGGAAAAGATAGAGTCCCCCGTATATGACTTTACGGA
>CANQAJ010000055.1 GCA_947589365.1 uncultured Clostridia bacterium
CCTACTCATATTCAATTCGTAATTAGCGGCGTGCCGCCGCTGTCAATCCGTAATTAATTTACTCAGGTCAATTAATCTTTTGCTCGACCGTTAATTTACTTGATAAACAAGCGATAAGTTTGTCATTTCTGTTTGCGGAACGGCTCGCAAGAGCCGCTCTCGATACTTTCTGCCCCATTCCGACAGGCAGGCAAACTCTCCCGCCCGTTTGGCTATTTACCGAGGAATGCGGCACCTATTATGCCGGCATCGTTGCCGAGCTGTGCTATGCAAACCTTCGTCTGATTTGCATTGTGCTTCGTGTAACGGTCACGCTCAATAATCTTCATGACAGGCTCAAGGATGTAATCTCCTTCCTTGCTTATACCACCGCCTATGCAAAGTATCTCCGGCTGGAATAAATTAATAATATTAACAAGACCGCATCCGAGATAATCTATGTATGCATCAATAACCGACTTTGCAAGAGGACAACCCTGCTTTGCGGCATCAAATGCCGTCTTGCCGTCAATCTTGTCAAGATCGCCGCCTATGCTTTGATAAAGAAGATATTCGGATGCATTCGGCATTGCACAGGCTTCCTTTGTCATGTTGATAAGACCCGTCGCAGACGAATATGCCTCCCAACAACCCCTTCTGCCACAGGTACAAAGACGTCCTCCATGCTGTATGACCATATGCCCTACTTCCGCTCCTGCAAAATTAGAACCACTGTATATCATACCGTCAACAATTATTCCTCCGCCGACACCCGTGCCGAGAGTAATCACAACCGCATCATTTGCATCCTTTGCGGCACCCACACAATACTCACCGTAAGCGGCAGCATTCGCATCATTTTCAACATAAACCTCTGTTCCCAGACGCTCTTTCATCATTCTTACAATTTCCCAGTTGTGGAAACCGAAATTATTTGCAAATTCAATAACTCCGGTACTGCTGTTTACAGCACCCGGTGCACCTATGCCCACATACTGTATATCATTGACCGTAAGCCCTGCATTCTGAAGTGCAGACATGGCCACAGCCGCCATATCATCACATAAGGCTTCCTGCGTACATGGTCTTGTCGTTTTGCAGCTTGCCTTTAAAATAATACCGCCGTCTTCATCAACAACTCCGGCAACAATATTAGTGCCCCCAAGGTCAATTCCAAGATAATACATGGTTTTATTCCTCCAATACAAAATAATTTTCGTGTTTATTATAACATATAGTACAAATTAATAAAAGTAAATTCTGAAAATATTTAATTTTTTACATTTTATACAATGTTTTAGCATACCGAATAGTCAATTTTACTAATATAAATAATCATTCTGTATTCATATGTGAAATTATTTTCTTCCTTTTTCTGAGCGGTTTCGGTATCCATGCACCTCCCATGTATGCACAAACAATAAGTATGGCGGCTAAAATCCAGCCTACCGGCCAAGCATACCATATGCCGGCAGCTCCCCATATCGTTGAGAACCAAAAACATAAAATAACACGTGCAATAAGATCAAGAAACGTTGAAGCCATGAACCATACCATTGCACAAGCTCCTCTGTGTACTCCGTCTGTCATAAGCTTGATTGCAACCATAGGATAGAATACGGATACTGTCCTCAAAAACTGAATACCGACATCAAGAGCCTTTTGGCTGTCGGATTTCATAAACAGAGCCATGGCAAGGTCCCCACGCCATACATAAAGTACAATAAACGGAACGGTTATAGCCAAAACCATAAGAAGCGATACCTTATATCCCTTGTGTATACGAGCAAGCTTTCCTGCTCCTATATTCTGTGCTGTATAGTTGGACAATCCGTTTGACATTGTAGCAAAGCAGGTTACGGCAAATGTATTGAGCTTGACCGCTGCCGAATATCCCGCCATAACGGCAGAGCCGAAACCGTTTACAACAACCTGTACAAAAAGATTTCCCACTGACACAAAACTGTTCTGTAAAATACTCGGAACAGCAACAAGACATATTCTCTTGAACATCGGAAAAGAAAAATGATTAATCGGTCCGTCATTCTTTATTGTTTTCTTAACCCTTGCATTCAATACAAAAAAAGCCGCAAGACCTGCCGCACCCTGTGCAATAAAGGTTGCCCATGCTGCACCGGCAACTCCCATACCGAGAGGACCTACAAATAAATAATCGAGTCCTATATTAAGAACGGAGGAAATTATCAGGAAAACAAGCGGCGTATTGGAATCCCCCAATGACGTAAAAATACCTGTACAAATATTATATAAGAACAGAAAAATAAGCCCGTATGTATATATATCAAGATAAGCCGCACCATCAGCAAATATATTTTCCGGTGTATTCAGCAGGCTCAGGACAGGACGGCAGCATATACAACCGACAACTGTCAGTACCACACTGAGAATTAAAACCGAAATATATGAGGTATTAATGGCGGTTTTAGTTTTACTGTATTGCTTAGCTCCGAAAAACTGAGAAATAACAACGGAACATCCGGCATTACAGCCGAGTGCCGCAGCAACAAAAAGCATCGTTATGGAATATGATGCCCCAATCGCCGCAAGTCCGTCATCACCGCATATCTGCCCCACGATTGCACTGTCCGCTATATTATAAATCTGCTGAAACATTGAGCTTATCAGCATAGGAAAAGAAAATTTCCACAAAACCGAAGCGGGCTTTCCCACAGTCATATCCGTAATCATAATCTGACCCCCTATCATCAATTTTTACAAAAAATAAGCGGATAATCCCGTTTATTGAAGATTATCCAAAAAATTACATAAAAAACGCTTTGCAAGACTATCGGGCATGATCGCCTCTCTCGCTTTTTCAAGCGGAAACCATTCTGCCTTATCTATTTCCTTTCGGTTTATTCCGTCAAGACATTCCGAACTCACAGTGCATCTGAAATTAAGCATAAGTGTATTCGTTTTCGAAAAATACTCGCTTTTGCAATATCCAAGCTCCGCAACCTCAAGACCAAGCTCCTCCGATATCTCTCTTGCAGCGGCTTCCTCAGCATTTTCACCCTTATTGACATAACCCGCAACAAGTACATTATTCTCCGTTCCATACTGCTGTATGAGAAGTATTTCAGTCTTATCACGGTTAAGCACTATCATACTCACTGCTGTTGAAAAAACAGGAAAACGATACTCTCCGCAGCTTTTGCAAAACGGTATCATACCCTCGTCCTCAAGCTCCCTCAGCACTAATTCCGTACCACACTCATAACAAAATTTCATTGTTTTCTCCCGTTGCCGAACCGACACTGCAAATCACAAACCGAATTTTTCCGATATACACAGGTGCATACACCCGACCGCATTGTATAACTTTCCTCCGGTCGGGTTATCCGCACCGGAAATTAACATTCGGCTATCACTTCAACCTCACAAAGTACGTTCTTCGGAAGTGTTTTTACGGCAACACATGAACGTGCCGGCTTCCCCGTAAAATAATTTCCGTATATTTCATTGAATTTTGCAAAATCGTTCATATCCGCAAGGAAGCATACTGTTTTCACAGCCTTTTCGAGTGATGAGCCTGCCGCCTCAAGAACAGCCTTGAGATTTTTCATTACCTGCTCGGTCTGACCCTCTATTGTTGTTTCCTCAACATTTCCTGTCGCAGGGTTAATTGCAATCTGTCCCGAGGTATAAACAATACCGTTTACCTTGACAGCCTGTGAATACGGACCGATAGCATCCGGTGCATTTCCTGTATAAATCTTTTCTGACATAATTATCATTTCCTTTCTTTATGTACATCCGACAAGGTCGGCTGTTTTCATTCTTCTGTCGGCGGATTCAGTCCCACCGTATATATAAGCAGACTTTCGTTCTGCCATGAGATATATGCATCCCCATACCCCATTCTTCTGAGCATTTCATCAACCGTTTCTCTTGCATTGTTATAGTCGGTTTTGTCCTCAAAACGCAGTTCAATAGTATTTCCGCCGCTTTCAAGCTGTTCCTTTACGGCAAGCTCCAATACCGCCGAATCACCTTTCGGAATATACCAACCGTTCTTTTTGAAGAAATTATCGCCCTCAGAGCTTTTTTCTTCAATGTCATTTTCATCCTCAAGAAGCTGATGCTCTGAAAGATTTTCCATTTCCCTCTTTGAAAGAGCAAAATTGTCGTGAATAACATAGGGATTACCTTCAGCATCCGTTTTATCTATATCATCCCATGTTATATCAACATAACATTCACCGCTGTCAAATCCCGGAAGCTTGTTCCAGATATGGGTTTTGGAAGACAGTTCCTCACAGTCAAGCCCTATTTTCCCGGCAATGTACATCATTGCATAGGTATATCCCTGACATACTGCCTTGTGGTCAACAAAAGCACCGTATATATCATGGCTATGTTTAAGTCTGACACTTTCATCATATTCTATTCTCTTTATAAGCTCGTCATGAATTATAAGTGCCTTTTCATAATCGTCTGCATTCCCGGGAATAAGTGAAATTATATCATCGGCTTCTTTATCAATCTGTACCTGCATCGCTTTATTATCTGCGGCATCATCCTTGAACTTAAAACTGAAGGTTTTTATATTACCTCCGGCTACCCCCGATATACTGAAACTGTCAACCCAGAAATTTTTCATGCATATATCTTCCCATTCGGGATTTTTTTTACAGTTTATAACAGCTATTTCAGACTCCATATTACTGAGAAGTACAGATAATTCCTCATATGATTTTTCAGGAGAGGAATTATTCCATTCTATGGAGGGTATGCCTTCCGGAATACTTTCATCCTCATCGGATTTCTCATTCTTGAAAAAATCCGCATTGAAATAGTACCACGCTATGACTGCACAAATGGAAATCAGAAAAACAAGCCACAGAAAAACGCCTACGCCCCTCTTAATCTTTCCCATTCGTTCACCTCCGCACAACAGATGGAGTTTCTATTCAATTCCGATAAACAAACAAAAACAAATCACTGAACTATACGGTAACCCTTTTTTGCAAGCTCGTCCTTAATTTTCTGTATATGCTCATGATTCCTTGTTTCAAGCGAAAGACGAAGATAACAGGAATTTATATCCGTGTTGAGGTCTGCTCTGTCATGGCTTACGGCAACAACATTTGCTCCGAGCTTTGATATTATCTTCGCCACCGTCTGAAGCTCACCCGGCTTATCGGTCAGTGCAATGGTAAATTCGGCAAGTCTTCCTGTCTTTTGCAGACCTCTGTCAATTACCCTCGAAAGTATTGTAACATCAATATTTCCTCCCGATACAAGGCAGCATACCTTCTTGCCCTTTATCGGAAGCTTATCAAACAATGCGGCAGCAACAGCCACTGCACCTGCACCCTCCGAAATAAGCTTCTGTTTTTCAATAAGCGTAAGTATTGCGGTTGCAACCTCATCATCGGTAACCGTAATTATCTCGTCAACATATTTCTTGCAAAGCTCAAAAGTCAACTCACCCGGAGTCTTTACCGCAATACCGTCAGCAAAAGTATTGACAGAATCAAGCGTTTCTATACTGTCGTGTGCAAGTGAAAGATACATTGACGGAGCACCTGCGGACTGAACTCCGTAAACCTTGACATCGGGATTGAGTGATTTTACCGCATAAGCCACACCGCTTATAAGACCGCCTCCGCCTATGGGTACGATCACCGCGTCAACATCAGGAAGCTGGTCAAGAATTTCAAGACCTATCGTACCCTGACCCGCAATGACCAACTCATCATCAAAGGGATGAATAAAGGTCGCTCCCGTTTCCTTCTGAAGCTCAACTGATTTGTCATGTGCGTCATCATATGTACCCTCAACCAGGCATACATCGGCACCGTAACTTTTTGTAGCCTCAACCTTGGATATAGGTGCGGAATTAGGTATGCATATAAGTGCCTTTATATTATGATGTGCGGCAGCGAGTGCGACTCCCTGAGCATGGTTTCCGGCAGAACAGGCTATAACGCCCTTTTTCTTTTCCTCCTCGGTAAGCTGAGAAATCTTATAATATGCTCCCCTTGCCTTGAATGCACCTGTAACCTGCAAATTCTCTGTTTTGAGGTAAATCTCACATTCGTCCGAAAGATTATTTGCTCTGATCATATCCGTAGGACGGATAACTTCTTTAAGAACATAAGAAGCATGATATATTTTGTCTAAAGTCAGCATTTATGTATCCCCTTTATAACTTATCTATACTATATAAAAATACCCCTTTTTTTATAAAAAGTCAAGATTTTCACCGACTATTTTATATACACAGTCAATTAATTCAATAATTGCGGGAAAATATTCTTATTATTATACAAAATATATAATTTTGTAAGAAAGTTTTGGTAAATTATATCGAATAACGGATAGCGGATGAAAAAAATTTTAAAAATAGAAAAAATGCTCTTTATATTTTCCTTTTATTGCTGTATAATAAGGTTTGATGGGTATGTTTTGTGGGGAAGTGTTCCCTTTTGGATTTATACCTTGAATTATTATTAATTATTGGAGCGTGATTTTAATGCCATTGGTAAACGCAGCAGAAATGCTTACAAAAGCAAAGGCAGGCCACTATGCAGTAGGTCAGTTCAACATCAACAATCTTGAGTGGACAAAGGCTATCCTTCTTACCGCTCAGGAGCTTAATTCGCCTGTTATCCTTGGTGTATCTGAGGGTGCAGGAAAGTATATGGCAGGCTACAAGACCGTAGTCGGTATGGTAAACGGTATGCTCGAAGAGCTTAACATTACCGTTCCCGTTGCCCTTCACCTTGACCACGGCACATATGAGGGTGCAAAGAAATGTATTGAAGCAGGATTTTCTTCAATCATGTTTGACGGCTCTCATTATCCGATCGAGGAAAATATTGAGAAAACAAAAGAGCTTGTTGCTATCTGTAAGGAAAAGGGTCTTTCAATTGAGGCTGAGGTTGGTTCAATCGGCGGCGAGGAAGACGGAGTTATCGGCATGGGCGAATGTGCGGATCCCGAAGAATGTAAGCAGATTGCAGACTTGGGTGTAACAATGCTTGCCGCAGGTATAGGCAATATTCACGGCAAATATCCCGAAAACTGGCAAGGACTCAGCTTTGAAACTCTCGATGCCGTTCAGAAGCTTACGGGAGCTATGCCTCTTGTTCTTCACGGCGGCACAGGTATACCGGCAGACATGATAAAGAAGGCTATTTCACTCGGCGTTTCAAAGATCAATGTAAATACCGAATGTCAGCTTGCTTTCCAGGCAGCAACAAGGAAGTACATAGAGGATGGCAAGGATCTTCAGGGCAAGGGTTTTGACCCGAGAAAGCTTCTCGCTCCCGGCTTTGAAGCAATAAAGGCAACCGTTAAGGAAAAGATGGAGCTGTTCGGCTCAGTCGGCAAAGCATAATTTCATAGTTTATACAACACATTCGGACGTTCCCGAACAACAGAATAATCTGTTAATCAGGGAGAGCAATGAGAGTGTAAATATTATAGGGCTGTCGCATCCCGTTTTAGCGGATTTGATGCGGCAGTTCCATATTTTTAAGGGAGTTGCAGACACAAATATGTGTTCATGGCAACTCCCTTTTTACGAATTATTAATCTTCGGGAAAAGCAGAATTTTTTTCATGCTCCTCTGTCCAGACCATATAATTAGACTTACCGTTTTTCTTTATTGTATAAAGCATATTATCGGCACGTTTAAGTGCATCGTTCATATGTGCCGTATCATAAATATCCATTCCCGCAATACCCATGGAACACGACACCTTATTCTTCTCTGCTATTTCTGCATTTTTATCCGCAGCATTATTTACAATCCATGCAAAATGGTCGCTGTCCTCGATACCCTTGTATATATCCTTTGCTATCTGCTCACCCGTATCCACATCATGACCGGGAAGTACAATAACAAACTCATCTCCGCCATAACGTACAATATACCCCTTAGTTCCCACGACCTTTTCAAACAGCCTTGAAAATGCTATAAGGACTTCATCTCCGATATCGTGACCGAATGTATCGTTATAATATTTGAAATTGTCAAGATCCAAATATATAACAGCCGCTTCCGTATCTTCTTTCTTACCGCTGATAACCATATTCCTATAGTCATCAAGATTTTTTGTAAAGCCCTGACGGTTATAAAGACCCGTGAGCAAATCGGTAACGGCACTCTTTTGGAGCTTATCATTCATTGCATTTATCTCATCTCTTGCTTTAAGGCGATATATTGTATCATTCATCTGACGTACCGCAAATTTGAATATCGTCAGGTCATTCCTGTCAAAAGTCGTAATACTGCTGCTCATATTTTCATGAAGCTCTATGCAGGCTATCATAAAGCCTGAAAGCTCATCATTTGTTGTGACAGGAACGCAGGCAAAAGAAATAATATTATTAATTCCGTATATATTCAGAATAGGAGTATATTCATAGAACCCTCTGTCTAACCTTGACGATACAAATTCCTTTTTATGCTTTCTAAGATAAGCTGCTACCTCCGCAAGCTGATCATCTGTGATGTTCACACCGCTGCTGTTATATTTAACAATAGGCATACCGTCAACAACATCAACATACATAATGTAGTCAACATTGTAATTATTCTGAAGCATCACCATGGAATCATCTATTATGGATTCAACCGTCATATTTGCCTTATTAAGAAGCTCCTGCCATGAAAGCAGGAAATTGATACCCTTGGTTCTGTCATCAAGCATTACCTTCATTTCGGAAATTTGTGTAAGCTCATCTATCTGAGACTTGTCAATTTTCTGAACATGAATAGGAATATGCTTCTCTATATATCCCTTTTTATGAAGCTTTGCAAAAAGCCTTTCTTCCTTATTTTTATAGCCGTTTTTGTTGCAGAACTCTATGCAGGCATTGAGAATTTCTTCTCCCTTTTCTATTTCTCCCTGCTCAACATACATATCATACTGTTCCTCGGCAAACATTTCATAAACGAAAAACTGCAGTCCCTCCGAGCGGTACATATGGATTTTCGCCTTATCCATATATTCCTGAGCCTTTTCTATATTATCGCTCTTTTCAAGTAATGCACTGCAAAAATAGTAGAAGAACATATCATCGTCCCACAGATAATAATTAGGTTCGCCGTCACAATGAAGAAGATGGTATAGCACTCTTTCCATCTTGTCAAGATAAAAGTGGGCATTATATTCAATTCCCGTCTTATAGCTACAGTACACTATCATTCCGTATATTTTTGATATATTACATATCCTCATACGATACTGTTTTATTGAATTTAACAGCTTAAGAACCTGTAGAAGATTATTATAGGCGACATCATAATTGAACGAAAGTATTGCATTTATTGCCATATTATACAGAGTTTCCGCAACACTGTATGCATCCTTAAGTTTATAGTAAAGCACCAATGACTGATTAAAATAATCATTTGCCTGATTAAACTGTTCACTTACAATACGATTGAAACCAAGTCCGTTATAAATTGCCGCCTCTTCCGCCTTATCATTCTGATTTCCTATAATATCCAAACATTTCTTATAGTAATAATCAACAAAGGAATAGTAGCCGTAGCCCTGTGCAAGAAATACGTTTCTCTTCCATGCGGAAATCATGAGCCTTTCGTTTTTCAGCATTTTTGCCAGATTCATTGCCTCTACAAAATTCTGCTGATTTTCACACTTCTCCGCATCACCCGAAAAATAGCTTTTCTTATTTCCGCATACATAGAACATGATATGTGCAAGATGATTGTAAAGCTTGTGCTTAATGCATTTTTCCTTGAAACTGTCTATACTCTCGGTTTCATCTACTATACCGTGCCACAGCGTATATGACATCCAACCGTCAAGTATACACATATAATCAAGTATCTGTGCATACAAAAGACATTTTTCCGAGCCGCTTTTCTGTGCTATCTTTCTGCACCTCTCCGTATTTTTTCTTGCAAGACTCGGCTGACCCCCGTAAATCTCACATACTGTAAGAAGATAATAATATTTGAAGGTATATTTTACATTCGGACGCCTGTTATTCACATTTTTCAGTCTGTCACACATACTCAGTGCTGTTGTATAATTTCCTTCATAAATAGCCGCAGTCGCATAGAGGATATAAAACCGGACAAGATTTTTCGGGTTTATACTGATCCGCTCGGTTATCAGTCTGTTATATATCACATCAAGGTAATAAGATGCCTGTTTTGTAGAAAGTGTCAGAATCATATTATTTATCTTTATAAGATAATTTGAAAAATCGGAAAGTTTCGGCTCAAAGCTTTCCATAATATTGACCTCTGCCTGCGAATCCTGAATGTTCCAATCAAGCATATAATTAAGTTCTTCAATTTTATGGACAAGCTCCGACCATATTTTTGAGGTATATGAGGGCATTTCATATGCTTCATTATAGTTTGCAAGAAGTGAAATATTATCATAGTTTTGCTCTACAAAATGATAGAGGAAATTCAGGGTTCCTTCCTCGGCGAGATGGAGCTTATTCAGCACCACGAACAATGTATGTTCCTTAGATATAAATGTCAAAATATTTATAAGTGAGTTTATAAACTGTTTACGCTCATACTCCACTTCCACAACAATTATATCCTCTGCCCTATCGCACTCACCCTGCATAATATAGCTTTTTATCGTGGAGCGGCTAAGATAATAAACATCCGTTTTTTCCAAAAAATCATCAAGCGGCACACGATAATAATATTTAAAATACAGCTGCTTTATCCATGAGAGAAAGGGCTCATATGCCTCCTGCATTCGCATCGCAGAAAATTCATGATACAAAAACTCAACGTCAACATTACTCTTATCCACTGCTTCCTGTATCGAGTCCATTGAAATATTGAGATTATTATAGTGCTTCACGAACAAAATACTGCTATGTTTCTGATCAAGTCCGTGTATGATGGAGTCAACAATTTTTCTGGCATAAATCTGTGTACAGGATTCCATAACAAAACCTCCAATCTGCTATACCATTATATTATAACAAATTGAACTATAATTTTCAATAAATTTTTAAATATTCGTATTTTATGCGGCGTGCCGCCGCTGTCAATCCGTAACTAATTTACTCAGGCGAATTAATCTTTGGCTCGACCGTTAATTTACTTGATGAACAACAGATGAGTATGTCATTTGTAGTTGCGGAAAGCCTCGCAAGAGGCTTTCACAACACTCTCTTACGCACACCGACAGGCAAACTACCTATCGCGGAAACAGACTGCCCTACACTATAAACAAAGCGAACGCAGTGAGCGAAACCGCGAACATGACAGCGGCGGCACGCCGCCGCGAATTGCCCGCGGGTGCTTCCCCGCCCGCCGATGTCAATCCGGTGCCGTGCCGGCACTGTCAATCCGTAACTAATTTACTCAGGCGAATTAATCTTTAGCTCGACCGTTAATTTACTCGGTGAATAAGTGATGAGTATGTCATATTAGAAATATATTAAAAAACATAGGTCATGTTCTCAAAAAAAACATGACCCATAATTTTTCTTGTCTGCTTATTATAACTTTCTCATGGCGGCGTGCCGGTGCCGTGCCGGCACTGTCAATCCGTAACTAATTTACTCAGGCGAATTAATCTTTGGCTCGACCGTTAATTTACTCGATGAACGAGAGATGAGTATGTCATTTGTAGTTGCGGAGCGGCTCGCAGAGCCGCTCTCGATACTTTCTTCCGCACACCGACAGGCAAACTACCTATCGCGGAAACAGACTACCCTCCATAAAAACAAAGCGAACACAGTGAGCGAAACCGCGAACATGACAGCGGCGGCACGCCGCCGCGAATTGCCCGCGGGGGCACCCCCGCCGGCGGCACGCCGCCGACAGGCAAACTAATTATCGCGGGAACAGACTATAGCAGACCTGCTTCTTGACGGTTTGCAAGATGCTCCTCCTCGGACTTTGCATAGTATGGAATAGCTCCCTGTTCACCATCAGCTGCTTTGTGACAGAAGTAGTAGTAATCCGTGTCTGACGGATTAACTGCCGCCTCTATTGCATCCAGCCCCGGATTACATATCGGTCCAGCCGTCAAACCGTCAATTTTGTAGGTGTCATATCTGCTGACATAATTTTTTCTGAGAGCAACAGGCACCTGATTCCGCGTCTTATACGGATAATATACCGTTGAGTCAAGCTGAAGCTTTTTGAATCCGCCCTCACCGAATTTATTCTCCCCGTCATTCGGTATTGTGTCAAGACGATTGTGAAGAATTGAGGATATAACATACATATCATCCTCATTCGCAGCCTCCGCCTGTATCAATGAAGCAAGAGTTATGACCTCCTCCATGCTCATTCCTAACTTCTCCGCTCTCTTTGCAACAGTAGACTTTTTCTCACCCTGAACAAAACGTATTTTTGTGTGATACAACTTGTCATTATAGTTATTCAAAAATTTATAAACTACCGAAACCGGATTTTCTCCGACATAGAAATCATACGTATCAGGAAAGAGATATCCCTCAAGTTTATAATATCTTTCACTCTCGTTGTTTATATCTTTAAGGAACTCAAATTCATCGTCAAATTCATCGGAATTGCACTTCTCAAGGAATTGGTCAGCCGTACAAACCTTGTTTTCTTCAAGCAGATCAGCCATCTCCAGTATGGATATACCCTCACGAAAACGTATACTCACTACATCCGTCCTGTTTTCAACGGTCTGAAGCTTATTTATAAGTGCCTCATAATCCTTATTCGTCTGCACCTCAAATGTACCCTTTTCAAATCCCGTTGCAGACTTTGTTAATGTGGCATAAAACTTGAAAAATGATTTATTTGTAATCAGACCTTTCTCCGAAAGAATATCCGCCACCTGATCAAGAGTAGCATTTTCGGGAATATTTATTTCCACCGTTTTCTCTTCTTCTCTCCCGACAGCAAGCATATCATTTACCCCGACCATGACATATTGACCGAGCATTATCGATGCAAACACAATCATTGTAAGCCATACCGTGCGAAAAATAACCCTATTCTTCTTTGCCTTTAATTTCCGGCGTTTTTTATCAAGTCTTTTCGCCGCTCTCAGCTCACGCTTATTGAGTTGTCTTGCAGGCTCCGGCGGCTTATCACTGTAGCTTGATAAATCATTGGATATATAATCGTCCGTATCGCTCTCTATCTCTTTGCCGCTTTGCAAATCTATACTGAAATCTTTCGTTTCCTCCACCGTGGCGGAAGAATCCGCAGAGGTGTTATTCGTATTTTCAAAATCATCCTCAAAATCATCATTAAACTCAAGCTTAAAGCTTTCAATTTTTTCTCTTCTTTTCTCATCCAACTCATCACTCACAGCTAAACACCTTCTTTTTATCTCCAATCAAAAAACATCTGTTTTCGGTTATGACATAATCCATAACGGCATCATGCTCTTCATGCGGTATTTCACCCGTTATGCAGCATTCATAGCATAACCCGGCCGATATACCGCTGAAATCTTTCAGGAATCTGTCATAATAACCCTTACCGAAGCCCATCCTCCGCCCGCATTCATCGAATGAAAGACCGGGTACAATGCACAATGTCCTGTCGTCAGGAAACACTTTCCGACATATATTAACGTCAGGCTCGGATATCCCATACGCACCGACTGAAAGACAGTCGGTATTTTTTATAGAATAAAACTGCATATTTCCAATACTATCCGTACATCGGGGCACGGCAACCTCCGTATTTTCGGAAATCAGATATTCAAGCAGCCTTACAGTGTCAACCTCCAGCAAGGGTGATGACACATAACAAAAAACCTGTCCGGGTCTTAGCATATCAATAAGTTCCGCAGTACGTACAAATATCTTTTTATCTGCAATGTTTCTTTCCTTCTTATCCATATTAAGACGCAAATCTTTGCATTGTTTTCTGAGATCCGCCTTTTTATCGGTTATGCTTTGCATTGAATTGAGTTCTTTACATTATCAGCCGTTTCCTTACCTTTGAGTACCGAAAGAAGCTCCAAGGCAAAATCTACGGACACACCCATTCCCCTTGCCGTTATAATCATTCCGTCATGCGACACAAAATCATTACGGAAATCTGCACCCTCAAGTGCCTTTTCAAATCCGGGGAAGGCAGTCGCTCTTTTTCCTCTGAGTATGCCAAGATGCCCGAGTATTGACGGAGCAGCACATATTGCCCCTATAAGCTTATTGTTTTCATAACAATACTTCACCGCATTGATAACCGTTTCGTTTTTTTCAAGATTAAGTGTTCCGGGCATACCGCCGGGAAGTATTACTGCCTCCGCAGTGTCAAGTTCCGATAGCTCGTCTGTGGTAATATCCGCCGTAACCGGGATACCGTGTGAGCTTACAATAGTTTTGCCACCGATGCCTACCGTCTTTACGTCAACCTTACCCCTTCTCAATATATCAACGGGAGTAAGTGCTTCTATTTCCTCAAACCCCTCTGCAAGAAAAACATATACCACAACAATCCGTCCTTTCAAAAGTATACATATACTATGATAATAGCATAAAATCAGCTGAGTGTCAATTTATTAGGTGATTTTCCTTATAATTGAAAATTTTCAAAAAATTGAGTGTTGAATCTTCACTGATGTGGCGTTATAATATCAATCGTGGCGGGAACAACCGCTAAATTATCACACGGAGGTTTTTTCTTATGAAAAAAATATTACGTTTCTCAACGTCTTTATTTATGATTGCGGCATTGGCTTCATGTGCGGTAATTTCCGCAGGTGCGGCTGAGCAGCCGACCATTCCCGATTGCGGTAATATTAAAGC